>WRFF01000001.1 GCA_009778945.1 Clostridiales bacterium
TCTTGGCCTTATTGTATCCCATCTTTCGGCAATTTCAAATACTATCGCCTCTTTGACTTCTCAACCTTCGTTAGCGTTTTTCACTTCGCTCCTTAAGGGGCGCACTTACTTTTGCAACTGACTAATTCGAAGCGGAGACACTGCTCCCCGGGCCCTGTGCTGCTCCGCTGTTTCCGCCGCCGTTACCCGGCCCTCTGTTGCCGAAGCCGGACAGTTGATCGGCTTGGGCCTGTGTGATCGTTCCGGCTTTCACCAGCGAGGCAAGCGCGTCTTTTGACGCGTTGGCCTGAGCCTGTCTTACGGCCGTCATCTGGTCCTGCGACAGGCCCAAATTTCCGAACGGTCCGGGCCTGCTGTTTGAGCCTGTCCCGCCGGGCCTGCCGTTTTGAGTGTTTTGCCCGGATCCGCCGGGCTGTGCGGGTGGAGTAGACTGCCCGGACCCGCCGGGCTGCGCAGGCCGGCCGTTTTGCCCGCCTTGCCCGGAACCGCCGGGCCTGCCGGAACCGCCAAAACCGGTGCTTGCGGAAAGGATCGAATTCGCCTGATCCTGCGTAATCGTTCCTTTTGCCACAAGCGCATCCAGCTCTGTTTTCAGGTTCGCCTGCACCGCCGTGCGGTACGCCGTCATCTGATCCTGCGTCAGGCCGGCCGGATTGCCGCCGCCCTGGCCGTTCGCTGAATTGTTCGGATTCTTCGCCGAAGCGTTGGCGGTCGCTGTTGCGCTACCCGTTGCGCAGGATGACAATATGGCCATAGCCGCAATCACGACCAAACTTATTACGATTTTCTTCATCTTCATCGCTTCCTCTCAATGCAAGATTCAATCCGCTAATTAGAAACAGGTTTCCATAAAGAATGCTTCTTTCTTTGTAAATTGAATACTGCCATATGATTTCTTTCATGCTATTCGCTTTCCATTAACGCAGCGTTAAAATTTTCCGCCCCGGTTTTTCGGTTCGGGTTCTGTTTGGAATCCGGAAAGAGGAAATATACCATGATGCTATACTATTATTATGAGTATTATGGCTATCATAAATATTATTATTATAAAAAAATCATGCATAACCGAAAAAATCACAAAATCACACTCTGTCGCTGTTATTAAAAAATTTCAGCATAATACCGTGAATGGATAATTCTTTTCTTGACATCAAAACTGTGATATTTTGGCGAAAAACCTGAGTAAAGAACGATTTTCTGCTTGATTATCGCCTAGTTCACCTGTTTTTTCGGTTTTATTGAGGAAAATTCGTTCTTTACTCCAATTTTGTGCCACAAATCAACCTGTTCACTGTCAAACGCCGTCCCATGTGAACCGCAATGCCTGGAAATTACTCCGCTAAACAGTCTTTCTTAAATTGCGCCCCTTGGCCGCTGCCCTCATATCGAAGACTTCACCGCAACCTCTATGCGCGAACAACTTACTGCAACTTATTGTCTCCTTTGGGGTCGCATTCATGTTTCCGAGTTTCGAACAGGGGGCAAATCTTGCCCTGATGCGATATTGCTTGCGCGGCGGCAGGTTTTTCTGTTATACTATTTGTCGCGTCTGCGCTACGCAATTTGCGGACGCGAGGGAACCGCCGGATTCAACGAGCGGTCCCGGAACGAGTGAGCACGCCATATGGCTGCGGGTTGGTGACGCAATTCCATCAACCACTAATTAGTTTATTGAATTGGCGAGGCAGTTTGCCGTCGTGCAAGGCGCAATAACGCAGCCGTACTGGTAGTACAGCGAGGCTTTGCAACATAGCAGGATGGCAAAATAGCCGCAAAAATGTAAAGTATTTAGTGGTCGGCGGAATAACGGTGGGCATGCCGAAGCGAAGGCCCGCACGATACTGTGTGGCGGAAGTAAAACCGGAGGTGAAATTATGCCAGTTATTTCTATGAAACAATTGCTCGAGGCAGGCGTCCATTTTGGGCATCAGACCCGTCGGTGGAATCCGAAGATGGCGCCGTACATCTTTGCCGAGCGCAACCAGATCTACATTATTGACCTGCAGCAGACCGTCTCGCTGATCGACGACGCCTACACGTTCATCCAGGATGTCGTGCGCATGGGCAAGCCGATCCTTTTTGTCGGCACAAAGAAGCAGGCGCAGCAGGTTGTCAAGGACGAAGCGGAACGGGCCGGCCAGTTCTATGTGAACGAACGCTGGCTCGGCGGAATGCTGACCAATTATAAAACGATCTCGGGCCGCATCGATCGGCTGCATGAGATCGAAAAGATGGAAGAGGACGGCGTGTTTGAGCAGCTTACGAAGAAGGAAGTGCTGAAACTGCGCCAGGAGCATGACAAACTTGAAAAATTTCTGGGCGGCATCAAGGATATGCACCGGATGCCGGGTGCGGTCTTTGTGGTCGATCCGAAGAAAGAACGGATCGCGGTGAAAGAAGCGAGGATATTGGGGATCCCTATCGTCGGTATCGTGGATACGAACTGTGACCCGGACGACGTCGATTATGTGATCCCCGCCAACGACGACGCCATCCGCTCGATCCGGCTGATCACGGCGGCCATGGCGGACGCGGTTGTTGAGGCGAATCAGGGCGAGGATTTCTCGGAGAGCGAAAGCGGCGCCGGTGCGGCGTCCGAATCCCTGTTTGTCAATATGGAAGCAAGCGAGGAACAGGATAAAGCGGCTGAAATGCTCATGGAAGAAACCTTGGAGGATATGGCCGACGAAGCGGAAGACCGCGAAGAACAAGCCGAAGAAGCGTCCATGGAAACGGCGGTCTTTGAGATGCCGGACGAGACGGAAGCAGACGCGGATGCGGACGAGGACGAAGAAGAAGACGATTTTTAGGCGCCGGATTCGGCAGGCCGAAAGACAAAAAGGACAGGGACAAGGAGGTAACAGCGATGGCAATCACATCTGCTTTGATTAAAGAACTGCGCGAGCGAACCGGAGCGGGGATGCTTGACTGCAAAAATGTGCTCATAGAGGTTGAGGGCGACATTGAAAAGGCAATCGACGAACTGCGCAAGAAGGGCCTTGCGAAAGCCGCGAAGAAATCGGGGCGCATCGCCGCGGAAGGGCTGGTGCGTGTTATAAAGACGCCGGACAGCAAAAAAGCGGGCATCATCGAAGTCAATATCGAGACAGATTTTGCGTCGAAGAACGAGGAATTCGTTCGTCTCGTCGATACGCTGGCGCAGCAGACGCTGACGACGAAAGCGAAGGACGTGGAAGCTTTTCTTGCGGAGCCTTACGCGGGCGGCAGCGAGACGGCTCGGGATTTTCTGACAAATTTCATCGCGAAGATCGGGGAAAATATTTCCGTGCGGCGCTTCGACATATTGGAATCCCCCGGTGTGGTGTATGTGGATTATCTGCATCTCGGCGGAAAGATCGGCGTGATCATCGGTCTCCGGACGGAGGCGACGCCGGAAGAAGCCGAGACGCTCGGCAAGGATGTCGCAATGCAGGTTGCTTCCATGAACCCGCTCTTCATTGATGAAAGCGCGGTGGATCCGGAATATATCGAAAAAGAGAAAGAGATTCTCATCGATCAGGCGCTCAAAGAGGGCAAGCCCGCCGATATTGTGGAAAAGATGGTCATGGGCCGCCTGAAAAAGGAGCTGAAAGAGACCTGCCTGCTGGAGCAGAAATTCGTAAAGAACAGCGATCTGACGGTGGCGCAGTATGTGAAGGACGGGGCGAAAGCGATCGGCAAGGATGTCGCGGTTGTCTCGAAGGTCCGCTACGAGGTCGGAGAAGGCATTGAAAAAAAGGAAGAGAATTTTGCGGAAGAGGTTGCAAAACAAATGGCCGGGCAGTAGTCGGAAAATGTGGTAAAATGCGAGGGACAGTTGTTCCTCGCATTTTTATATGCAACAGCAGGGCAGGGCGGAAGATGGAACCGAAATATAAAAAGGTTATTCTGAAAATCAGCGGAGAAGCGCTTGCGGGCGCCAATCATTTTGGGCTCGACGACGCGATGCTGGGCATGGTTGCGGAGGAAGTCCGGGAGATTTATGATCTCGGCGTGCAGATCGCGATCGTGGTCGGCGGCGGCAATTTCTGGCGGGGCAGGACAAGCGAAAATATGGACCGCGCGACAGCGGATTATATGGGGATGCTTGCGACGACGATCAACGGGCTTGCGCTTCAGTCGGCGCTCGAAGGGATCGGCCTTGCGACGCGTGTGCAGACAGCGATTGAAATGCGGGAAATCGCCGAGCCGTATATCCGCCGCAAGGCGATTGCGGAGATGGATCGCGGCGACATCGTGATCTTCGCGGCCGGTACCGGCAATCCGTTCTTTTCGACGGATACGACGGCGGCGCTCCGGGCGGCGGAAATCAATGCGGACATTATCCTGCTCGCGAAAAAGATCGACGCGGTGTATTCGGATGACCCGAACGTAAATCCGAACGCTGTCCGCTATTATAAACTGACGCATCAGGAAGTGTTGGAAAAAGATCTAAAGGTGATGGACAGTACGGCGGCTTCTTTGTGCCGCGACAACGGGATCCCGATCCATGTCTTTGCGCTGGCCGAACCGGGCAATATGCTCAGGGCTGTATGCGGGGAACCGATCGGGACGATCATCACATGAGTCAGGAGGAAAAAATGGATAGGGATGTGCAGGAAATCTTTGCGGAACGAATCGAAAAAAGCCTCGCAAATCTTCGGGAAAATCTGAATACCGTTCGCGCAGGGCGCGCCAATCCGGCGCTGCTCGATAAGATTTTGGTGGATTATTATGGGACGCAGACCCCGCTGAAAGGCGTCGCGAATATCTCGGCGCCGGATCCGAGGACACTTCTGGTCGTTCCGTTTGATCCGAAATCCATGCATGAGATCGAAAAGGCGATCGGCGCCTCATCGCTCGGTATCCATCCGGGAAATGACGGGAAAGCGATTCGCCTGCAGATCCCGGCACTGACGGAAGAACGCCGCAAAGAGCTCACGAAACTTGTAAAAAAATACGGGGAGGATGCGAAAGTCGCGATCCGCAATGAGCGGCGCAATGCGAACGAGCTATTGAAAAAACAGGAAAAGGCGGGCGATCTTACGGAGGACGATCTGAAGGATGAGGAGAAGAAATCGCAGAAAAAGGCGGACGACGCGATAGATCAAATCGATAAGATCGTTGCGGCAAAAGAGGCGGAAATTCTCGAGGTTTGATGACGGGACAACCAACAGCTTTGCAAGCGATTCCCGGACATATCGCATTGATTATGGACGGGAACGGGCGGTGGGCGGAAAACCGCAGCCTTCCGAAATTTAAGGGGCATGAGGCGGGTATGGATGCGATGATCCGCGTTGTGCGCCATGCTTCGGATATCGGCGTGAAACACCTGACGGTCTACGCGTTCTCCACGGAAAACTGGAAGCGCAGCGTCGGTGAGGTGGCGGGGATATTTGACCTTTTACTTATTTATGTCAACCGCGAGCTTGAAGAGCTGCATCGCAACGGGGTACGTGTGGATATTCTGGGCGACCGTACGCCGTTTTCGAAGAAGGTCAACGCCGCGCTTGACAAGACAATTCAAAAAACAAAGGACAACGACGGACTGCGGTTTCATATCGCTCTAAATTACGGAGGCCGGGCGGATATTCTCATGGCGGCGAAAGATTTTGCCATGACGTTTGCGGAAGGGCATTTGGAAAAAAGCCTCAAAGATTTCGATGAAAGGGATTTTGCGCGGTATTTGTATACGGACGGCACGCCGGATCCGGATTTGCTGATTCGCCCCGGCGGGGAGAAACGCCTTTCCAATTTCTTATTATGGCAGATTGCCTATGCGGAATTGGTTTTTTCGGATGTTCTGTGGCCGGATTTCGGCCCTGAAGACCTCGATCTTGCGATCGGGGAATATGGGGCGCGCAAGCGACGTTTTGGAGGACGAATATGAAAACACGCATTAAATCCGGAGTGCTTATGCTGCCTTTTCTGATTCTCGTTTTTCTGGGGGGCTGGTTTCTGTTTGCGGGCGTATTTGCGCTGACGATTTTTTGCCTGAGGGAATATGCGGGCGCTTTCGGTGAGAAGCGGCCGGCCGCCTGGGTCTTCATTGCGAGCGCGGTGATCCTGTTCGCCGGCTATCTGATACCGCCGTTTCGCAGCTATATTATACTTCCCTGGATCTTCGTTTCGGTCATCCTGTGTTTTCTGTCGATGTTCCCCATGGAAAAGCGCGGCCTGATGCAGGGGTTTGCCACTTTTGTCGGCGTCTTTTATGTGATTTTCCTGGCTTTCCATATCGTCCTTGTAGATGCTTTCCCCAACGCGACAGACCCTATCCACATCTCGAAGGATTTTCAGTTTTCCGGGATCCACAGCTTTGTCTGGATCATCGTGCTCGCCGCGTTCGGTACGGATGTTTTTGCGTTCTTTACGGGACGGCTGATCGGTTCCAGAAAACTCTGTCCGCAGATCAGCCCGAATAAAACGGTTGAGGGCGCCATCGGCGGCATGCTCGGCAGCGTCATTCTCTGCGGCTTGTTCGGCTGGTTTTTCCTGCCCGGCGGTTTTTTGGACTGCGTGATCATCGGCCTGCTCGGCGGCGTTGTCTCGCAGCTCGGAGATCTGTCCGCGTCTGTGCTCAAACGCCATATCGGCGTGAAGGACTGGGGTACGCTGATCCCGGGGCACGGAGGCCTTCTGGACCGCGTGGACAGCGTGCTGTTCACGGCGCCGCTTGTCTTTTACTATCTCCTGTTTAAGACGGCGATTCTTCAGGCGCTTTGATTTCGGAGGAACGGAATGGAAATTCTTAAGGATCGGATTATAAAGGACGGTGTGGCAGTCGGCACGGAAATCCTCAAAGTTGATTCTTTTTTAAATCATCAGATTGACGTGCGGCTCTTCGAGGAGATCGGGGACGAATTCCGCCGGCGTTTCGCGGATGTGTCCGGCCAGGTGGATAAGATCCTGACCGTCGAAGCGTCCGGTATCGCCGTCGCGGCTTTTGCGGCGCGCGCGTTCGGTTATCCTCCGGTCGTTTTCGCAAAGAAAGAAAAACCCAACACCATGGACGAACAATATTATTTTTCCGAAGTAATGTCTTTCACAAAGCGCACGATGAGTTCGATCCGTATTGCGAAAAAATTTCTTTCGGCCGGCGACCGCTGCCTTATCATCGATGATTTTCTCGCGCACGGACAGGCGGCGCTGGGGCTCTGCCATATCGCAGACCAGGCGGGCGCGTTTATCCTCGGCGTCGGGACCGTGATCGAGAAATCCTTTCAGGGCGGCGGTGAGAGACTGCGGGAGAAGGGGGTCCGCGTGGAATCCCTCGCCGTTGTGTCAAAGATCGAAAACGGCGAAATCTTTTTCCGGATATAAACGGGCATTAATAAATTTCCATATATTGTGTCCCATCGCAAAAAAATATCAAAAAAACCCAAAATAAGCGAAAAACGCGCTTGTAATGTCTTTGAGATTTTTTTATAATATATAAATATTCAGCGGCGTTTTTATGTTTAGAAGGAGAGGTATGAAATGAAAAAAATATGGATTGTAGCGGTGGCGGTGATTCTTGTGATTGCCCTGGCCGCCTGCGGCGGAAACAAAGGCTCGGCGCCGTCGGCACCGGCGCCCGGCCCTGGAGGGTCCCCCGGAAACAGCGCACCCGCGGGCGGCGGCGGCGGCCCGTCCACGACACAACCGCTCGTCGTAGGATTCATCTATATAGGCACCATCAACGACGGCGGCTATACCCAGTCGCAGCATCAGGCGACGATGGCGCTGCAGAAGGCTTTGGGCGACAAGGTCAAATGCATCTGGCTGGAAAACATCGACGATACGAATTCGCAGGCTGCGCAGGACGCGGCGAAGCAGCTGATCGATCAGGGGGCGACTGTCGTCATAGGCACAAGCTTCGGCTTCGGTGACGGCCTTTTTCAGATGGCCCAGTCCGGCAATTATAACAATATAAAATTCCTGCATTTCTCGGGCAGCAATATCAACGACACGAATTTCGGCAATTATTTCGGCGCGATGGAGGAACCCCGCTACCTGTCGGGTATCATCGCGGGGATGCAGACCAAGTCAAACAAGATCGGTTATGTCGCGGCATATCCGAATACGGAAGTGCAGATCGGAATCAACGCGCTTGCGCTCGGCGCACAGTCGGTGAACCCGAATGCCACGGTGTCTGTCGTCTACATCAACAGCTGGTATGATCCCGCGCAGGAAAAAGCTGCGGCGGAAGCGCTGCTCTCGCAGGGCTGCGATGTGATCGCGCAGCACTCCGATACGCCGGGGCCGATGCTCGCGGCTGCGGCTGCCGGCAAGCTGGGTATCGGTTATGATCTGGACAACAGCCAGCTTGACGGCCTGCAGGACTCCTATCTGACGGCTCCGATCTGGCATCAGGAGACCTATCTGATCCCGGCGGTCACGGCGATGATCAACGGCACATGGAAACCCGAATCCTATTACGGCAACATGGCGGACGGTATGGTTGCTCTTGCGCCGCTGACCAAAAATGTGACGCCGGAGGCGAAGGCCAAGGTGGAGCAGGTCGAAGCGCAGATCAAAGCCGGGAATTTCCCGATTTTCAAAGGCCCGATCTATGACAACCAGGGCAATGAAGTCGTCAAGGACGGCCAGACGCTGGACCGCGCCGCTATCTGGACAACAAACTATCTCGTGAAAGGCGTGACGGCGGCCCAATAGGCTTCGGCCCGACGAGGAAACGGAAAGCGATACGCGTGGAAGAGCGGAGCAGCGGCGGACCCGAGGAGGTTCGGATACCGGCCATTGAAATGCGGGGGATTACAAAATCCTTCGGTTCCGCCAAGGCCAACGACCGGATCGGCCTGACCGTTTATTCAGGGGAGATCCACGCGCTGCTCGGCGAAAACGGCGCGGGGAAAAGTACGCTTATGAACATGCTGTCGGGGATCTACCGCCCCGACAGCGGTTCTATTTTTATCAACGGAAAAGCGGCGCATCTGACATCCCCGAAAGACGCGATCGCGAAAGGCATCGGGATGATTCATCAGCATTTCAAACTGGTGGATGTCCTGACCGCGCGGGACAATATCATTCTGGGGGGCGGTTCCGGATTTTTTTTGCGGGAAAAAGAACTGAATGAAAAAATTCTGCGTCTTTCCGACCAGTACGGGCTCGACGTCAAGCCCGCCAAAAAAGTCTACGAGATGTCGGTCGGCGAAAAGCAGACGCTTGAAATCCTGAAGGTGCTCTATCGCGGCGCCAGGATCCTCATCCTGGATGAGCCGACGGCGGTGCTGACGCCGCAGGAGATCGAAAAGCTTTTCGCGATCATCCGCAATATGAAAGCGCGGGGGTGCGCGGTCATTATCATCACACATAAACTCGGCGAGGTAATGGCGATCAGCGACCGCATCACCGTGCTGCGCCGCGGCGAGGCGATTGCGACAGTCGAGACGAACAGGGTTGAGATACCTGCGCTGATCGAGATGATGGTGGGGCGCAAAGTTGATCTTTCGATCAAGCGCGTACGCTATGAAGACAGGAAGGAACTGCTGCGCGTAGACGGCGTGACCGTGATCAATCACGAGAAAAAGACGGCGCTCGACGGCGTGAGTTTCACGTTGCACGGGCATGAAATCCTCGGCGTGGCCGGCGTGGCGGGAAGCGGGCAGAAAGAGCTCTGCGAGACGATCGCGGGACTGCAGGAGGCGGAAAAGGGGCGCATTTTTTTTGAAAACGAAAATATACTCGGCAAGACGCCGAGGGACATCATCCGGCTCGGCATCCGCATGGGCTTCATCCCGGAAGACCGGCTCGGCATGGGGCTCGTCGGCTCCATGGATATCGTACAAAATATCATTCTGAAGGAATATCAAAACCAACGGGGTTTCATCCTGCGGCGCGGGCCGAGCGTGGAAAAGGCCAAGCAGATCGTGGACCGCCTGGAGATCCAGACACCGAGCATCCGCACGCCGGTGTCGCGTCTTTCCGGAGGCAATATCCAAAAAGTGCTGCTTGGACGCGAGATTGATTCCAACCCCAAAGTGCTCATTACAGCGTATCCGGTGCGCGGGCTCGATATCGGCGCTTCCTACCGCATCTACGATCTGCTGGGTGAGCAAAAGGGGAGAGGCGTCGGGATCATCTTTATCGGCGAGGACCTTGATGTGCTGATCGAACTCTGCGACCGCATCCTCGTGCTCTCCGGCGGTAAAGTCACCGGCATTTTGGACGCTGCACAGGCTTCAAAGGAAGAAGTTGGTTTCCTTATGGCGGGAGGCGCCGCGTGATCCTTCCTTTCAAAATCGCGAAACGCGACGATGTGCCGAAAAACAAAGCGGCGCTCATCCTGATCCTATCCATCGTGCTTGCCCTTGTTTTGTCCGGCGTCGTGCTGCTTTTCTTCGGGCTCAACCCGATCAAAGTTTTCGGCACGATCGTGACCGGTTCGCTCGGCAGCGCGATGCGCATCCAGCAGACTCTGATCAAGGCGATTCCGCTGACGATCGCTTCGCTCGGGATCCTTGTTGCGTTCAAAATGAAATTCTGGAATATCGGCGGCGAAGGGCAGATTATGATGGGCGCGTTTGCGGCCTCCTGGGTGGCGCTGAACAACGGGGATCTGCCGAGCCCGATCCTTCTTCCGCTGATGGCGGTCGCCGCGATTGTCGGCGGCGGCGTCTGGGCTTTGATTCCGGCCCTTTTTAAGGCGAGGATGGGTACAAACGAGACCATCTTCACGCTGATGATGAATTATATCGCGATAAAATTTGTCACCTATCTGCAGTATGGCCCCTGGAAAGATCCTGCCGCAAAAGGCTTTCCGAAGATTCCGGCGTTCTCGGGCAACGCGGTCCTGCCGAATGTTTTCGGGCTGCACGCAGGCTGGATCATCATGATCATCCTCGTGGCCGCAGTATTTTTATTCATGAACTATACGAAAAAAGGCTATGAGATCACGGTCGTCGGAGAGTCCCTGGATACGGCGCGCTACGCGGGCATGAACGTCTCCGCGATTATCCTCGTCGCGATGTCGATCTCCGGCGGCCTGCTCGGCCTTGTCGGCATGGTCCAGGCGAGCGCGATCGAACATACGCTTACCTGGGGCCTTTCCTCCGGTTATGGTTTCACGGCTATTATCACGACCTGGCTGGCGCGGCTCAACGCGATCACGACGCTCTTCGTTTGCCTGGCCTTCGCCATGCTGCTGCAGGGCGCGGATTATATCCAGCTCGCGCTGAATGTCCCTTCGTCCGTTGCGGGGATCGTAGAGGGCATTATCCTCTTCTTCGTACTCGGCAGTGACTTCTTCCTGCGCTATCGCGTCCAGTGGATCGGGCTCGCGCGCGCGCGCGCGGAGGCGGACGGTCTGCCGCTGAGGGGGGGTGCAGCCGAATAATGGAAGCTTTCCTGGCCGCCTCTATTGTCGCCGCGATGCCGCTACTTTTCGCGACGCTCGGAGAACTCATCACAGAGAAATCCGGCAGTCTCAACCTCGGCGTCGAGGGTATGATGCTGATGGGCGCCGTGATCGGTTTCATCACCGCGTTTTACACAGGGAACCCGGGCGCCGCGCTGCTTGGCGCGTTTGCCGCGGGTGCGGGCGGCGCGCTTATTTTTGCTGTCATTACGGTCACGCTGCGCGGCAACCAGGTTGTCACCGGACTGACGCTGACCATCTTCGGCACCGGCTTTTCCAGCTTTGTCGGCGATCCGCTTATCGGCCAATCCGTACCGCAGGCGGTGCAGGCGTATTTCGCGGCGCGGCCGATCCCGGGGCTTGGGGATATCCCGTTCCTCGGCCCTGTCTTTTTCCGGCAGGACGTCTTTGTCTATCTCGGCTACGTGCTTGTGGTTCTCGTCTCCATCTATCTTTATAAGACACGGTTTGGGCTCAATATGCGCGCGGTCGGTGAAAATACGGCGGCGGCGGACGCTTCCGGCGTGAACGTAGATTTTCAAAAATACGCGCATATCGTCTTCGGCGGCGGCCTTTGCGGCCTCGGCGGCGCCTATCTCGCGCTCGTCTTTGTCCCGATGTGGCAGGCGGACGTCGTGACAGGGCGCGGCTGGATCGCTGTCGCGCTTGTCATTTTCGCGTCGTGGAATCCGACCAAAGCTTTCTTCGGCTCATTCCTCTTCGGCGCCTTGTCTATTCTCGGCCTTCGTCTTCAGAGCATGGGTTTCCAAATCTCCCAGTATCTCGTCGATATGTTCCCTTATGTGGCGACCATCGTGATCGTCATTCTTTCGACGCACAAAAACAGAAAAGAGGATCTGCCGCCGGCGGATCTCTCCGTTCCCTATTTCCGCGAAGAGCGGTAGGGGGCAATAAATCAGGTATTTGTCTACCGAGCGCGCGGCATAGGCGTTGCTGCGCGTTTAGGACCCGACTTGACCGAATTAGTGCATACATCCCCTCGCCCAGCAAATCATGAAATGGCTGATTGCCAACGATTACGAGAGGCCACACTCTCCAAATACTCAAAAAGCGGTTAACTCAGGAGATAGACAGCGCGTTGAAAAATTTCAGCATAATACGTGAACGGATAATTTTTTTCTTGACATCAAAACTGTGATATTCTGGCGAAAAATCTGAGTAAAGAACGATTTTCTGCTTGATTATCGCCTATTTCCCCTGTTTTTTCGGTTTTATTGAGGAAAATTCGTTCTTTACTCCAATTTTGTGCCACAAATCAACCTGTTCACTGTCAAACGCCGTCCCATGTGAACGGCAATGGCCTGGAAACCTCTCCGCTAAGCAGGGTCGAGTCAAGTCCCGAAGGTGGTGTCAGTCTCCCACAAGGCTGACGCCTTTCGTTCCGATGGCCGCGGCTGTAGCCGCAGCCTATATGTTTATGCCATCCGAATTGCAACGATTTCTCACGCTGACAGACTTATTGCCTCCTGTTTTGCTTTTGAAATGACATTCATCCGTCCCTTGTGGTTTCCGGCGATTTGTGTAATAAAATTCCGGCGATTTGTGTAATAGAGTTTCGGCGATACTTGACTTTTCGTTAAATAATCATTAGAATTTCAATATGAATATTGAATATGAAAGATTGATTGAAAATACGCTGTCAATTTTGATGGAAGAGTTCCCCGCGATAGCTGTTGAAGGGTTGAAAGGCGTGGGGAAATCTGTAAGCGCCGGACGGCTCTCGCGGACGGTATTTGAATTGGATCAGGCGCGCGATCGGGCGTTGATCGAAAATGATATGGGGGTACTTTCCAGAGAAACGCCGCCTGTTCTGGTTGATGAATGGCAAAGAGTGCCGTCCGTATGGGATTTCGTGCGGCGGCAAGTGGATAAAGTCGGCACACCGGGTTCGTTTTTGCTTACAGGCTCCGCAAAAAACGCGAATCTCGATCTCCATTCGGGCGCAGGCCGCATATTTCGGCTCAAGATGTATCCGCTTTCACTGGAAGAGCGCGCGATAGAAAAAAAGACCGTATCACTCGCATCGCTCTTTGAGCAGCAAAGACCTTTCTCCACAAACATTCGGGGAACCACATCGATCTCCTTTGGGGACTATATGGAAGAGGTCTTGGCGTCCGGTTTGCCGGCGATTCGAAATTATTCATCGAAGCGGCGGAAACAAATGTTGGGTACTTATTTGGATTATCTTCTGTCTCATGAATTTTTGCAGCAAGGAATCCAAATCAGACAGCCAAGGACATTGCTCAGATGGTTGACAGCTTATGCCGCCGCGATTTCAAGCGATACAAATTACGGGGAAATTCTCGATACGGCTACGCCCGGCGAAGGGGAAAAGCCTGCGGCAAAGACGACAATCGCATACAGAGAAGCGCTGGAAAGGCTATGGCTCATAGACGAACTCCCGGTTTGGCTTCACGGAGAAGATTATTTTTCAAGACTGAAACGAGCCCCCAAACATTATCTGGCCGATCCGGCGTTGGCGGCTTATCTGCTCAATTTTGATATTGACAGCTTGACGAAAAGCGGCACGAACCGACAACCGGCACGAACCGTTTTTGATGAAAAGGCCGGAGGGATCACCGGACGGTTGTTTGAATCCTTGATTCATCTCAGCCTGAAAACCTACGCGATGGTCAATGACGCGGAACTATCCTTTATCCGGACACGGAATGGCGATCATGAAGTCGACTTTATTCTTCAAAAGGGCCGCAAGGTTATTGCGATAGAAGTGAAGATGTCCATAGAGATCGAAAGCGGTGATACAAAGCATTTGAAGTGGCTCCGGGGCACGCTGAAGGAAGGCCTGACGGATGCCCTGATTGTTAATACCGGACCGGTAGCCTATAGGCGGGACGACGGCATTGCGGTCGTACCGGCGTCGCTGCTCGGAGCATAAACTCAGAGGGTTTTGGTTTCCCTTGGCAAACGCGGCAGCGCGAGGGAACGCGCCCCTTCGTCATAACGGATGAAAATTACTGCGCTATTCATACAAACGATAGCAGGAATAAACAGGGAATTTACCGATGCTGAAAAACAAAAAGCTGTATAATTTTTTTATACGGTAGATTCCACAGAGGAGTTCGTCATTATGTCAAAAGTCTTAATCATCGGCGGCGGCCTGGCCGGCGCCGTTACGGCAAAAGAATTGGCCTCTCAAAATGTTTCGGTGGTGATCGCGGAAGCCTCCGGCTCTTTTGGCGGCAAAGTGCGCGGTTACGGGTGCAAGTCCACGGACAAATGCGCGAACTGCGGGGTGTGCCTTACAAGGGGCCTGTGGGATTCCGTGGAAAATAACCCGCTTATTGAGATATTGCCGAATACACGGCTTGTTGACCTGATGGGGGGAAAGGGCTGTTTCACGGCGACGCTGAACACCGGCGGCGCGGTGAGCCCCATGGACGGCATCTCCGACGTGGTGGTCGCGACGGGTTTTGAGCAGATGAAAAGAGAGCATGTCAACGCCTTCGTCGAACTGGACGGGGCGGGCCCGGACGACCGGTCCGTAATCACGGGAAGCGACATCGAAAGAATATTCCTGAATCGCAGCAAGACGCGTCTGTTTGACCGGGCGCCCGAGCGGATCGCGTTCATCCAATGCTACGGTTCGAGGGACGCGAAGGAAAGGGCCATGTATTGTTCGCGCGTATGCTGCGGGTATTCGACAAGAGCCGCCAAGGTTATAAAAAATTATTATCCGGACTGTGAAATCACATTTTTTTATATGGAAATGCAGCAGGTGCGCGGCGGGAATTATTTCGACGAACTCAAAGAGCTCGGTATACGGTTCATCAAGTGCCGGCCGGTCAAGATCCAGGCGGGGGATCCCGCGTCCGTATGGTTTGACAACCCCGATACGGGGCGCCGCGAAAGACTTGATTTTGACGGAATCGTGCTGAGCGACGGAATACGGCCTTCGGACGGCGCTGCCAGGACCGCGGAGCTGTGCGGGCTCGGCCAAACCGAAGACGGATTCTTGCGCTATGTTACGGACAGCGGCGACGCGGAACGGACAGGCGTATATATAGCAGGCTGCGCGGGCGGCCCGGCGCGCATCGAAGAGGTATACGGCGAGTCCGTGGCGGTGGCGCAGCGCATCCTTTTTCAAAAAGAAGCGCCGATTGAAAAAACGGAAAACGGGAGCGGTGAATGATGAACGCGCTGATTCTGGGCAATAACAAAATAAACGCAGAGGCCGCAAGGGTTCTTGCGGAAAGCGGCGTCGGCGCGGAGGTTTTGACGGATGTTTCCGAAATCCTGAAATTCTCCGGCGAACCCGGCGGTTACACCGTTGTGACGCAGGACGGGACGGCCCGCTTCACCTCCGTGATCGTAACGGAGCCGCCGCGTTATGCCGCCGTAGAGGCGGACGGAGGGACATCCGTCTGCCTGGCGGACGAGGCGGAGACAGAACGCCTTTTCGATCCGAAAAGGCGCGACAAGATCCTGATTCTGCTCGATTTCGCCGAAGAAACTCCCGAATACCTGGCGGCAAAGGCCGTCCGGCTTGCAGCCCGCCTCGCGAAGGACAAAAAAGACGTTGTATTCCTGTCCAAAACCGTGAAAAGCGGCTACGGAGACGGCGAACTTTGCGACAGAGAGGCGAGAAACGCCGGCGTACAGTTCGTGAAATACGAGAAGGCGTCGGTTCGCTACGATGCCGGGGAAGATATCTTTTGCGTTGAGGCGAATGACGGCGTATTTGAAATCAGCCTTCGATCGCCGTTTCTCGTCACCGCCGGTTTTGAGGAATCGGGCCAACTCAAGCGCATCGCGAAAAAATTGCGCGTGCGCGGGAGTACGAAAGACGGGATAAACGACGACAGGTTTTTCCTGTACAGCGCGTTTACGCTGCGCCGCGGGATTTATTATCTGAATCCCGCCCTGACCGCTGGAGACGAGAAACAAAGGGTGAAAGAGGCCCTGCAGCCCCTGATGGAGGATATGGCCTCGATCGGGGCGGACGGCTATGTAAGGGAAATCATCCGGGGCATGGAGATACCGGAAGTCGATCCGAATAAATGTGCGTTTTGCTATTCCTGTTACCGGGCCTGCCCGCACGGAGCGCTCGAACCGGACGGCAAAGCCTCCGCGATGAAGGTGATCGAGCCGCTTTGCCAGGCCTGCGCCATCTGCGAAGCGATCTGCCCCGCCCAGGCAATCAGCCGGACGGGTGGCGGACCCGCGCCCGCGGGCGGGGGAAAATGTAAGATTTATCTCTGCGAAAACGGCGCGGCCGAAGCGTTTGACGAAATACTGCCGTCGCTTGGCGACCGCGGGCGCCTGATCGATAGCGTGCGGATTTCCTGCGGAGGAAGCGTGGGGGCCGAATTGCTGACAGGTGATTTTAAAGATTATGAGACCGTCATCGTCGCGTGCTGCGTGGAAGATGCATGCCGCCATATGGACGGAGACAAGCGCGCGTGCAAGCAGACGGGGCGCGTCGCGAATCTCCTGAACAAGGCGGGCCTCGGCGGCAAACACGCCCATGTGATCCATACTTCCCTCGCGATGAAAGACGTGATGAAAGAACAACTGACGCATATACTGGAGGAATCAAATTGATAGTAGCCGAACAAAAACCGATCGATGAGCTCATCCGGTCGCTCGAAGGTTTCAAGAAGATCGTGATTGCTTCCTGCGGGACCTGCGTGACGGTATGCATGTCCGGCGGCGAGAAAGAGGCGCTGGCCGTGCAGGGCCTGCTGGAGGCAAACGCAAAGGAAAAAGGGCAAGACATTTCCGTTTCGGTCGTCGATCTGAAACGGCAGTGCGACGATGAATTTATAGATGATCTGGAGGCGGAGCTGCTGGACGGGGATGTGGTCCTTTCGATGGCCTGCGGCGTGGGCGTCCAGTTCCTGGCCGGAAAATATGCGGACAAGGTGGTGCTGCCCGGCCTCAACACGACGTTTTACGGCGCGGCGAAAGAACTGGGTTATTGGACGGAGCTGTGCGCGGGATGCGGAAACTGCCTGCTCGAAAGGACCGGCGGCATCTGCCCGATTGCCCGCTGCTCCAAAAGCATTTTCAACGGGCCTTGCGGCGGGTCGCAAAATGCCAAATGCGAGATCGACAGCGAGATCGACTGCGCCTGGCAATTGATTTACGACAAACTGACCGCCATGGGCCGGCTCGACACGCTTCTGGAGATCCATGAAATACGTGACTGGAGCACGAGCCGCGACGGCGGCCCCCGCCACCTCCGTAAAGATGACGTCAATCTGGACGATGCCGGGAAATAGGAGGGGCCGCATGGAAACCGAAAAAAGCAATCTGCAAAAGATGCTCGAAGCCGGGGAATTCGCGATCACGGCGGAAATCGGGCCGCCGATGAGCGCGGACGGAGAGACCGTCCGTGAGAAGGCCCGGGAGCTGAAAGGGAACGTGGATGCCGTCAATGTGACGGACAACCAAACCTCAATCGTGCGCATGTCGTCTATCGGCGCGTCCTGTCTGGCGCAGTCGGAGGGCGTCGAGTGCGTCATGCAAATGGTCATGCGGGACAGAAACCGCATTGCGCTGCAAAGCGATCTTTTAGGCGCGTGGGCGATGGGGCTGAAAAATCTGCTTGTGCTGTCCGGCGACCATCAGTCGTTCGGGAACCATCCGGGCTCCAAAAATGTTTACGACGTGGATTCCATCCAGTTCCTGCAGGCCGTCACGAACCTGCAGGAAAACGGCGTGTTCATCGGCGGCAGCAAATGCAAGGCCCCGCCGCATTTCTTCCTGGGCTCTACAACCAATCCTTTTGCGGACCCGGAGCCGCTCCAGTTGATCCGGCTTGAAAAAAAGATCAACGCCGGCGCGAAATTTATTCAGACGCAATGCGTGTACGACCTCGAACGGTTTGAACGCTTTATGGAAAAGGTACGCGAGCGCGGCTTGCACGAACGGGCTTATATAATGGCCGGTATCTTTGTGAACAAATCCCTGAAGTCGATCCAGATGACCCAGCAGGTGGCGGGGATGAGCGTGCCCGACTCCTATGTGAAGAGATTCGAGGAGGCGGAGGACAAGCAGGCGGAGGGCGTTGAGATAGCCGTGGAGCTTGTGAAAAAGCTGCGGACTGTCAAAGGCATAAAAGGCATACATATCATGGCCGTCGGCTGGGAAGAAATCGTGTCTACGGTAATCCGGCAAGCGGGGTTTTTGCCGAGGCCGGTAGTATAGGAAGGTGCGGAAAATGAATGATTTTAAAAATGACGTAAGGAACACCCCCGGCGGCGCAAACGTACTGAACTGCTTTCTCTGCGGCTCCTGTACGGCGTGCTGCCCGGTCAATGAAATCGACGACGATTACAATCCGCGCAAAATCATGCGCATGGTCCTGTTGGATATGGAGGACGATGTGCTGAAGTCGGATGAAATCTGGAAATGCAACCAATGCCATGCGTGCGTCGCACACTGTCCGCAGGACGTGCGCTTTGCCGACATCGTGCGCGCGCTTCGGGAAATTTCCATCGAACGGGGCTTTCGTGACGAGGCCCTGCTTGCAAAAGTACGGGAATACGACGAAGAGCTGAAACGGCAAAGGCTTGAGAAAATCAAGGAGGAACTGGCGTGAAAAAACCGGTTATGGTAGTCGGCGGCGGGATCGCCGGAATCCAGGCCTCCCACAATCTGGCCGAGATGGGTGTCCCGGTATTTTTGGTGGAATCGTCCCCGTCCATCGGCGGCCGGATGGCGCAACTGGACAAGACTTTTCCCACGAACGATTGCTCGGCGTGCATCCTGGCGCCGAAAGTGACGGAGTGTTTCAATCATCCGCTGGTGAAGACGCTCTCTTACAGCGAGGTCGTCGAGATCAAGGGCGAGGCGCCCGATCTGACCGCGGTTATTCGCCGCAAACCGCGCTTTGTGGACGAAGCGGCGTGCACCGGGTGCAATGACTGTTTCGAGTCCTGCCCCGTGACGGTAAAATCCGAATTCGATATGGGGATGGGCGACCGCAAGGCTATCTATAAGCCGTTTGCGCAAGCCGTGCCGAACAAAGCCGTGATCGACAAGAAGGGCACGTCGCCGTGCAAATTCGATTGCCCCGCGTATATGGACGCGCACGCGTATGTCACGCTTGTGGGCGCCGAAAAGTATGAGGAAGCGCTTGGCGTGATACGGCGCACGACGCCGTTTGCGGGCGTGCTCGGGCGCGTATGCGTCCATCCGTGCGAGTCGAACTGTTCGCGCCGGTTTGTGGAAGAGCCTGTCTCTATCGCGTCGCTGAAAAGGTTTGTGTCCGACCAGGTAAAAGCGCAGGGCGGCCTGAGCCCGCTTGAGATCAAGGCGAAGCCGAAGGAAAAGAAAGCCGCCGTGATCGGCGCGGGCCCGTCGGGCCTGAACTGCGCGTACAAACTGGCGCAGGCCGGCTATGGCGTTACGGTATTTGAGGCGCTGCCCGTTCCCGGCGGCATGCTGAAAGTGGGCATCCCGGACTACCGGCTGGATAAAGATATTTTGGCCGAAGAGATCCAATTGATCGAGGATATGGGCGTCGAGATCAAACTCGGGAAGGCGCTCGGGAAGGATTTCACGCTGGCGCAGCTCAGGGAGGAAGGATACGGTGCCGTGTATGTGGCGATCGGCGCGCACAAGGACCAGCGCCTCGGCATTCCCGGCGAGGACGCGGAAGGCGTGATCTCTTCGGTCGAGTTCCTCCGGGACGTCAATTTGGGCGGCAGAACGAAGCCCGGCCAAAAAGTGCTTGTGATCGGCGGCGGGGACGTCGCGATGGACGCGGCGCGCTCGGCGCTCCGGCTCGGGTGCGACGTGACGGTTGTCTACCGCCGCAGCCAGAGCGAGATGCCCGCGGCCGAACTGGAAATAGAACACGCCACGGACGAGGGCGTACAGTTTATGTATCTGACCGCACCGGCGGAAGTGATCGTAAAAGACGGCCGGCCGGCCGGTCTGAAATGTGTGAAAAACAAGCTCGGGGCGAAGGACGCGAGCGGCCGCAGAAGGCCTGTGCCGATAGAGGGATCGGAATTTACCCTCGACGCGGACTGCATTATCTACGCGGTCGGGCAGCGCGCGGAGCGGGAGAAACTGCTCGAAGCGGGCCTTGATATTTTTAACGAAAAGGGCGCCATGGTTTGCGACCGCGCCACCGCGAAGACGAATATGGACGGTATTTTTGCGGGCGGCGACGGCAGCCGCGCCCCGACGACCGTGATCGAGGCCATTGCGGACGGCAACCGGGCCGCGAACGCGATTATCAATTATCTGGAAGGCTCGGAACTTCCGCTGGACCCGTTCGTCCTGCCGCAGACAAACATCGAGGAAGTCGATACGCGCAGTTTCAGCGCAAACGCGCGCGCGCGGATGCCTTTGATCGCTATGAAACGCCGCAGGACAACCTTTGACGAGGTGGAGGCCGGCTATACGAAAGAAGAGGCGGTGTATGAGGCGAAGCGGTGCGTCGACTGCTCGATTTGCTGCGAATGCCAGCTTTGCGTACAGGCCTGCAAGGCAAACGCCCTGTACCACGAGCAGCACGAAACGATCGTCGAGATCCCTGTCGCGTCGGTGGTCTTTTCGTCGGGCTATGACGCGACGGCAGAAATACCAACAGGTTTCGGGTACGAGCGGTACCAAGACGTCGTGACAAGCCTGGAATATGAACGCATCCTGTCCGCGGGCGGGCCTTACACAGGCCATGTCCAGCGGCCCTCCGACGGCCGTCCGCCCGAGCGGATCGCGTTTATTCAGTGCGTCGGTTCCCGCGACGCTTCCTGCGGCAACGATTATTGCTCGTCCGTATGCTGCATGTATGCGATCAAAGAGGCAATGATCACGAAGGAACACCTTACCACAGTCAAGGATATCGACATCTATTATATGGATATGCGCGCGTTCGGTAAGGATTTTGATAAGTATATCGATTCGGCCAAGGAAAAATACCATATCGGGTTCATCCGCAGCCGCATCGGGGGCATTGAGGAAAATCCGGAGAACGGGCGCCTCGCGCTGCGGTATGTCGCGGAGAACGGCAGGGGAATGTCGGCCGAGTACGATATGGTGGTGCTTTCCGTCGGGATGAAGCCGAACGCGGAAAATGTGAAACTTCTGTCCAGGATCGGCGTCAAGACCGATAAATACGGCTTTGTATGGTCGAACGAGTTCAATTCGCCTGTTACGAACAAGGAAGGGTTCTACGCGTGCGGCGTGGCCGCGGGCCCGAAAGATATCCCCGAAACGGTCATTGAGGCGAGCGCGGCCGCCGCCGCCGCGGCAAAGGACGCCGGGCTGCGCGAGATCGATTTATATGAGGATTACAGCGCGTTTTTCAAGGACGAACCGCTGCCTCCGATGCGCGACGTTTCAAAAGAACCGATCCGGATAGGCGTGTTCATCTGCCACTGCGGCGTAAACATCGCCGGGTATGTGGGCGTGGACGACGTTGCCGAATACGCGAAGGCACTGCCGTTTGTCGAGCATGTCGAAACCAACCTCTATACCTGTTCGATCGATTCGCAGGCGGCGATCGCGGAGAAGATACAGGAATATAACCTGAACCGTGTCGTCGTCGCGTCGTGTACGCCGCGCACCCATGAACCGCTGTTTCATGGGATGATGAGAAGGGCCGGGCTCAATCCCTATCTTTTCACGATGGCCAATATACGCGATCAATGTTCCTGGGTCCATATGGACAACAACGAGATTGCGACCCATAAGGCGAAAGATCTGGTGCGCATGGCGGTCGGCAAGGTGACGTATGCAAAGCAGCTCACGCGCAAGAAGATTGACGTGACTAAATCCGCACTCGTCATAGGCGGCGGCGCGGCCGGCCTGGCAGCGGCGCTGAGCGTTGCGGAGACGGGCTATCCCGCTTATCTGATCGAGCGTACGGATGCGCTCGGTGGGAACGCGGCCCGGGTCGCCACAAGCAATCTCGGCAGGCCCGTATCCCCTTACGTGCGGGAACTGATCGAAAAAGTCAGCAACCATCCGCTGATCACCGTTTTCCTGAACACCACCGCGGAGTCTACGGAAGGCTTTGTGGGCAATTTCAAGACGGCGCTCAAAAGCGGCGATCTGACGCACGAGGTCGAACATGGCGTTGTCATCGTCGCGACCGGGGCAAACGAGCGGAAGCCGGACGAGTATCTGTACGGAAAAGATAAGCGCGTTATGACGATGCTGGAGTTTGAGAAATTTGCGGAAAACGGATTCGCGGACCTGAAAGCGAAAAAGGTCGTGATGATCCAGTGCGTCGGGTCCCGTGAGGGCGACCGCCCGTACTGCAGCCGCGTCTGCTGCAACCAGGCGGTGAAAAACGCGATCCTGCTGAAAGACCTGGATCCCGAAATTGAGGTGACGATCCTGTACCGCGAGATTCGGACATACGGGCTGAACGAGCTGAATTATGTCGAAGCCCGCAGGAAGGGCGTGCGGTTTGTGCTTTACGACGTGGAGCGGAAGCCGGTTGTGACGAAGGCCAAAGGTAGCCTGAAGGTGACGGTTTTCGAGCCGCGCCTCGGGAAAGAAATCGAGCTGGAGGCGGATCTGCTCGCGCTCAGCTCCGCCATCGTGGCCGACGCGGAAAACAACAAGCAAATCGCGCAGATGTTCAAAGTGCCGCTGAATCAGGAAAATTTCTTCCTCGAGGCGCACGTGAAACTCCGTCCGGTCGATTTTGCGACGGAAGGCGTGTATCTGTGCGGGCTGGCGCATTCGCCGAAGTCCATAAAGGAAAGCATTATACAGGGCCGCGCCGCGGCCGGCCGCGCGATGACGGTCATAGCCAAAGAGCAGCTTGAAACCGAAGGCATGATCGCGTTTGTCGATCCGAACCTCTGCGTCGCGTGCGGCGCGTGCGTGGAAGTCTGCGCCTATAACGCGGTCGAGATACAGGACGTACCCGTTCGCGGCGGCACGGTCAAACGCGCGGTGGTGAACGACGTCCTGTGCAAAGGCTGCGGAACGTGCTCGGCTACCTGCCGATGCGGCGCGATCGACGTGAACGGATTCTTGGATAAACAGGTGCTCTCCGAGATCGAGTACCTGCTGCGCCGGAGCGCAATATGAAAGGGGCGTCTTCCATGAAAGAAAACGAGAAGAAAACGCCGAACAAAGACTGGGACCCGGTCATCGTCGCCTTTTTGTGCACCTGGTGCTCGTACTCTGGGGCGGATCTTGCCGGAACGAGCAGGTTGCAATACCCGCCGAATATCCGCATCATCCGCGTGCCGTGCTCGGGGCGCATCAATCCGCTCTATATTATAAAGGCGCTGACGGAAGGCGCGGACGGCGTCATGGTGTCGGGCTGCCATCCTGGCGACTGCCACTATTTGGCGGGCAATCTGTTTGCGCGCAGGCGTTTTGTCGTATTGAAAAAACTGCTTGAAACCTGCGGCCTGAATCCGGATCGCGTCCAGTTCACCTGGGTTTCGGCGTCGGAAGGCGGAAGGTTCGCGGAAGTGATCAAAGAGGTCACGGCCAATGTCAAAAAGATCGGCCCGAACAGGATTGTGCCGGGGTTCGCGGAAGACTGCAAGGAGGCGAGCGCCGAATGATTTATGAAGAGATGACAAAACAGATAAGGGAGGCCGCAAAAAGGCTTCTCAAAGAAGGCGCCGTCGACGTGATTTTGGCGTACCGGGGCGGAGGCCTGAACGAAATGCAAGTCCCGTTCTTCGTAAAGAAACCGGAGGACGCGGAGCTGATTGAATGGGGCGACCGCTGCTATCAGAACCTTGCGCCCTATGTACACGGGCTGAATAAAAAAGTCGGGATCCTGGCAAAACCCTGCGACGTCCGCGCTATCGTGCAGTACATCACGGAATTTCAGATTGAACGCGACAAGGTAACGATTATCGGCGTGGACTGTATCGGCATGGTGGATGAAAACGGAAACGCCCGGCCGGGCTGCAGCGAATGCCGCGTGCATAAACCGCCGGTTTACGACGAATACATCCGGGACGAACGGGCGGCGAACCTGCCGGCAATCGAACCGAAGGCCGGGGAAACGACGCTGGAAGAAAACCTGGAGCGTTTCCAGAAGGAGATTGACAAATGCATCCTGTGTTACTCCTGCCGCCAAGCCTGTTACGGCTGCTATTGTAAAACCTGCTTCATCGAGCGCGATATGCCGGATTGGCAGCCCGCGGAGATCGATACGGGTACGAAAATAACCTTTCACATGGGCCGCGCGATGCATCTCGCCGGGCGCTGCGTCGACTGCGGCGCGTGCGAGGCCGCATGCCAGTCGGGCGTCAATGTGCGGTATATCATCCGCGAAGTCACGAAATTCATCGAGGACGCTTACGGATACAGCGCGGGAATGGATGCGGAGGAGCCGCCCGCATTGCTGACAAATAAATTTGACGACAAAGAGTTCGGTTTTTTGGGAGGTGAGCGACATGAGTGAAGCCGCGATCAAGCTGACAAAGGGCGAACTCGAAAAAATGCTGGCCGCTTTGATGCGCGACAGAACGGTATTCGCTCCGGGGTCGACCGGCGCGAAGCTGGAATATCTGCCCGTGGATGACGTCTCCGACATCGTGTTCGGTGACGAGCTTCCCTACAAATCCCCCAAGGATGTTTTTTTCCCGAGGTGCGAAAAGATCGTCACGTTCTCGGAGAACGGGGCGGAGGCCGAACTGCCGGAAACGCAGACGGTTCTGTTCGGCGCGCGCCCTTGCGACCTGGAAGCGCTCGATATGCTGAAGACGATCCTCACGCAGGGCAAGTTCAAAGACCCGTTTTTCGCGGCGCGCTATGAGAACGCGCTGATCATCGGGCTGGCCTGCGCGGAGAAAAAACCGGGGTGCTTCTGCGACCAGCGCGAGACCGATCTGGACTACAGTGAAAAATGTGATCTGTTTTTGAGGGCGGACGGCGACAAATTTGAAGTGCTGTACGTTTCCGATAAGGGAAAAAAAGCGCTGGGCGCGCATATCCCGGGGCTGGAACAGTTCAAAAATACCCCGAGGGAATTCCGGCCTGCGGAGACGCTTTCTTTGGACGCGGCCGAAGATGACCTGTTTACCAAAATCGACTGGGAAGAAATCACGGAGACCTGTCAGAGCTGCGGTATCTGCACCTATGTCTGTCCGACCTGTCACTGCTTCATGTTTAAAGACGTGGAGGAGGACGATAAGGCATATCGGTACAGAAACTGGGATAGCTGCATGTTCCCGAAATTTACGCTTCACGCTTCCGGGCACAATCCGAGGGCGGCGAAACGCGAACGCTATCGCCAGCGCGTTGCGCACAAATACGTGTATATCAAGGAAAACTTCGGCATGACCGCCTGTACCGGCTGCGGCAGATGTATCCGGAGCTGCCCCGCCGGCATGAGCATCAAAACGGTGGTCGAAGGGATCCGGGAGGAGCTTCAATGAATATGAACCCCTATCTTCCGCTGAAGGCGGAAATCGTGGATATCGTCCAGGAAACGACCGATTCGGAGCTCGATGTCAAAACCTACGCGCTGAAGCTCGGCGGCGGCGCGAAGATGGAGTTTATGCCCGGCCAGTTTGTGGAGCTTTCTGCCCCGGGCGTGGGCGAGGCGCCGTTCGGCTTCGCGTCCAATCCTCTCCGAAACGACACGATCGAAATCTCAATCAAGCGGACCGGGATGGTGACGGACGCGATCCACTCGCTCGAAATCGGCGACAGCATTTTTATTCGCGGGCCTTTCGGAAACACCTTTCCGGTGAAAGGGCTCGAGGGAAGCGATATCCTGTTTATTGCGGGCGGGCTCGGGCTTGCGCCGCTCCGTCCGCTCATCACTTATATCTTCGAGGAGGAAAACCGCGCAAAATACGGAAAGATACAGATGCTGATTGCCGCGCGCACACCCACGGATTTCATCTTTTTCCGCGATTATGCGGAATGGCGCAAAATAAAAGACGTAGAGATCACGCTCACGATCGACAACGAGGTCCCGAACTGGGCCGAACGGGTCGGGTTCCCGCACAATCTGGTTACGGAGATGTCGTTTGATTTGGAGAAGACTTATGCGGTTCTGTGCGGCCCGCCGATCATGATCAAAGCGGTTTCCCAAAAGCTCATGGAGATGGGGATGCCGCAGGACCGCATTCTGACGACGCTGGAAATGCGTATGACCTGCGGCGTCGGGAACTGCGGGAAATGCAATATCGGCCATCAGTACGTATGCGTGGACGGGCCTGTCTTCAGCCTCGCGGAGCTGGAGGGAATGCCCGATGAGTATTGAGCGCGGCGCATGGGAACGGCGCAATAAATGATTTTTGTGAAAAGATTGTTTCGGAAAGGATAGAACGCAAAAAATGGCGGAACTGTTAAAAGGCATGGAAGTCGCAAACGGAATGAAACAGCGGCTCATAGACAAGAATAACGAACTGATTGCGAAAGGGGTTGTCCCGTGCCTTGCCATCGTCCGGGTCGGGGGGCGGCCCGACGATCTGGCGTATGAAAGGGGCGCGCTGAAGCGCTTTGAAGGCCTTGGGATCCGGGTAAAGGTTGCGGAGATACCAGAATCGGCCACACAGGAGGCGTTTGAGCGGGAATTTTCCGAAATAAACGGGGATCCATCCGTTCACGGGATCCTGCTGTTTCGGCCGCTTCCGAAATCGCTGGACGAAGAGCCTGTCAAAAAACTCATCGATCCCGAAAAAGATGTGGACTGCATGTGCGCCGCCAACATCGCAAAAGTATTTATGGGCGATGATTCGGGTTACGCGCCCTGCACGCCCCAGGCAGTCGTGGAGCTTCTGAAGCACTACGAAATCCCGCTTGCAGGCGCACAAATTGCGTTGATCGGGCGTTCCATGGTTGTCGGCAAACCGCTTGCCATGCTACTGCTCAAGGAAAACGCTACGGTCACTCTTTGCCATTCCAAAACCGTGAATTTGCCGGAAGTTTGCCAGAGAGCGGACATTGTGGTCGCCGCGGCGGGCTCCGCCAAAATGGTAACGAAAGATTTTGTCAGGCCGGGTGCGGTCGTAATCGACGTGGGCATCAATGACGACGGGGCCGGAGGCATCTGCGGCGACGTGGCTTTTGACGAGGCGGAAGCCGCCTGCGGCGCCATCACGCCCGTGCCGGGCGGCGTCGGGAGCGTCACGACCTCGGTTTTGGCCATGAATACGCTGAAGGCAGCGGAGCGCGCGCTCCTGCGTCCGGGCGGTCGGCCGGAGGGATAAGCAGACGGAAAACTCGAGGAAACACCGGTAAATAACCTGAAATTGGTATCGGTATTTCCCTAAATTTATTATGGCATATTGCAAAAAGTAAAAATTAAGGAGGAAACAATGAGTTTTAAGTCAGACATCGAAATCGCACAGGAAACGGAAATGCGGCCGATCGCGGAGATCGCGGAAAAACTCGGCATCGACGAGAAATACGTGGATCCATACGGAAAATACAAAGCAAAGATCGATTACAATATTTTGGACAATTATGCGGACAAACCGAACGGGAAGCTCGTGCTCGTGACGGCGATCACGCCTACGCCGGCTGGCGAAGGGAAAACGACGACGACCGTCGGCCTTTCGGACGCGCTTCGGTATATCGGCAAGAAGAGCGTTGTGGCGCTGCGGGAACCGTCGCTCGGCCCCGTGTTCGGCGTGAAAGGCGGCGCCGCGGGCGGCGGATACGCGCAGGTCGTCCCGATGGAGGATATCAACCTGCATTTCACCGGGGATTTCCACGCGATCGGCGCGGCGAACAATCTGCTCGCAGCCATGCTGGACAACCATATCCATCAGGGCAACGAGCTCGGTATCGATGGGCGCCGGATCATCTGGAAGCGCTGCATGGATATGAACGACCGGCAGTTGCGCTTCGTCGTGGACGGCCTCGGCGGCAAAGCGAACGGCACGCCGCGTGAAGACGGGTTTGACATCACGGTCGCATCGGAGATCATGGCAATTCTGTGCCTGTCGAAAAATATCCGCGATATGAAGGAGCGGATCGGGCGCATTATCGTCGCGTATACGTATGACGGCAAGCCGGTGACGGCAAGCGATCTGAAGGCGCAGGGCGCGATGGCCGCGTTGTTGAAAGAAGCGCTTAAACCCAATCTTGTACAGACGCTCGAAGGCACCCCGGCGTTTATCCATGGCGGGCCTTTTGCGAATATCGCGCATGGCTGCAATTCGGCGATGGCCACGCGCCTCGCGCTCAAACTCGGCGATTACGCCGTGACGGAAGCCGGCTTCGGCGCGGATCTCGGAGCGGAAAAATTTATGGACATCAAATGCCGCGCATTGGGGATCAAGCCAAGCGCAGCCGTCATCGTGGCGACGGTCCGCGCGCTGAAGCACCACGGGGGCGTCCCCAAGACCGAGTACGGCGTCGAAAATCTCGAAGCGCTCGAAAAAGGGCTCCCGAACCTGCTGCAGCATGTGGCGAACGTCACGCAGGTTTTCGGCATCCCCGCGGTCGTCGCCATCAACCGGTTCCCGACCGATACGGAAGCGGAACTCAAACTGATCGAAACCAAATGCCGCGAACTCGGCGTCAACGTGGCGCTTTCGGAAGTGCATTCCAAAGGCGGCGCGGGCGGCGAAGCGTTGGCGAAGGAAGTCGTCCGGCTGTGTGAGACGGAGAGCGTGCTGAACCATCCCTACGATCTGACGGATTCGATCGAAGACAAACTGTACAAAATCGCCACGAAAGTCTATCACGGCTCAGGCGTCGCGCTCACGGCGGAGGCGAAGAAACAGGTTGAGCTGCTGACGTCGCTGGGCTTCGCGGAATTCCCGATCTGCATGGCGAAGACGCAGTACAGCTTTTCGGATAACGCCGCGCTGATCGGCGCGCCGAAGGATTTTGAGGTGACGGTACGCAATCTGAAAGTATCGGCGGGCGCGGGCTTTATCGTGGCGCTTACGGGCGATATCATGACGATGCCGGGCCTTCCAAAAGTGCCGAGCGCCGAAAAGATCGACGTGGACGACAACGGAAAGATCGAAGGATTGTTCTAGGAAGCATTGATTGAGGAGCCCGAAGATGAATAAAGAAAACCTTCTGGATACCTTGCTGGCGCGTCAAAACGCCAGCAAGGAAGGGTATCTGGACCGTGAAGCGATCGCCGCTGTCGCGGAAGAATTCGCGATGCCGGAAACGAGGGTGTTTGAGATCGCTTCCTATTACGCGATGCTCGAAATCGAGCCGCAGGCAAAATACGTGTTGGAGATTTGCAACTCGACGCCCTGTTATTTTTCGAAGTCGAATGAAGTCGCGGCCTGGGTCGAAGGCGAACTGGACGTAAAGCCCGGCGACGTCACAGGCGACGGCTTGTTCAGTTGGCATTACACGCCTTGCGTAGGGGCATGTGATATCGGCCCTGTGATCAAGGTTCGGGATACGGTGTACGGTGATCTGACAAAGGAAACAGTTCACGCGCTGATTCAGGATCTCAGAAATGCGAAAAATGGCAAAAAATTTCGGTAATGGACGATTTTATTGCAAAAAAGGCCGCGAAAAGACAAATAACGGCGATATTCAGGGTGAAATTCATCCATTACCGAAAAAAAATTGCCAAAAACTAACTCGCTTCTGTTATTACAATAAATGGAAAGGACGTTGTGCAAATAATGAATAAAGAACCTGTTTTGCTGAAGCGGATAGGGAAAATGCGGGATCCCGCGTCGGTGGAGGAATATACCGGCCTGGGCGGGTTTGCTGCGCTCCGTAAGGCCGTCCAGATGGATAAGGAAGATATCCTGAAGGAAATCGACACCGCCAACCTGAGAGGGCGCGGCGGCGCGGCCTATCCGGCCGGCCGCAAATGGCGCCAGCTTTATGGGATCGAAGGGACCCCGAAATATATCGTGTGCAACGCCGACGAGGGCGAGCCGGGGACGTTTAAAGACAAGGTGCTTTTGGAGAAGGACCCGCTCAGCGTCATCGAAGGCATGCTGGTCGCAGCCTGTGTATTCGATTCGCCGGAAGGCTTTATCTATATCCGCGGCGAGTATCACACGGTCCGGCAGGCGTTCCAAAAGGCCGTCGACAGCGCGGCGGCGGCCGGGTTCCTCGGAAAAGACATCCTGGGCGTCAAAGGGTTTGACTTTACGATCACGATCGTATCGGGGGCCGGCGCCTATGTCTGCGGCGAGAATTCGGCGCTTCTGAACTCCATCGAAGGGAAGACGGGGCGCCCCCGCGTCAAACCCCCGCACCTGGCTGAGGTCGGTTTGAATCAGAAACCTACGCTTGTGAACAACGTCGAGACGTTCGCCTGTATCCCGGTTATTTTGAATATCGGCGGAAAGGCGTTTCTTGAGATGGGGGCCGAGGACGGGGGCGGCACGAAGCTTGTTTCGATCTCGGGGCACCTGAAAAATCGCGGGGTGTTTGAAGTGCCGCTCGGCACTCCGTTCGAGGATGTGCTCTACGCGGAGGAATATGGCGGCGGGCCTTTCGAAGGCAAGCCGATCAAATTTCTGCATTTGGGCGGGCAGTCGGGGCCGCTTGCGTTTCCGGAGCAAATAGGCGGCGCGTACAGTTATAAGGGCCTTGAAGACAAAAAGCTGGCGATCGGGTCCGGCGCTATCGTGGCCATGGACGAGAGCGTCAGCGTTGTGGAATATTCGAAAAAGGTGATGGAATTCTTTGTCTACGAATCCTGCGGCAAATGCACCCCGTGCCGTATCGGGACGACCCGGATACTGGAACTGCTTGAGGATTTTGTGAGCGGCGCTGCGGAAAAAGGGGACATCGAGAAACTCGACGCCATGCTGACGCAGGTGATGGCCTTGTCCGCCTGCGGGCTGGGACAGACCGCGGGCGTGGCCGTACGGTCGGCGCTCACCCATCGGCGGGCCGAATTTGAGGCGCGTATCAGCGGGTAAAAAGCCGGTCAGGAGAAGCGCATGAAGGAAAGGGTATATAGCTGCGAAAACTCATTTTATGTGGGAATTGGAAGCTGTTGGAGGTAAACTGATGTCGACTGCTGAAAATAAAGAAAATACGACAAATATAGTCCAGTTAAAAATTGACGGGAAGCCGGTCTCCGTCCCGGAGGGGACGACCATTTTGGATGCCGCATCCGAACTGGGGATCGAAATCCCGACTCTGTGCCATTTGAAGGATCTGGCGCCGGACGGTTCGTGCCGGCTGTGCATTGTGGAAATAGAGAACGGCCGTAAGGGCGGGCTCCTTCCGGCTTGTTCGGAGCACTGTGCGGAGGGGATGAAGGTCTCCACGCATTCGGATAAGGTTGTGGAATCCCGCAGGTTCGTGCTGGATCTCATGCTGAGCGTACATCCGCTGAATTGTTTCGGCTGTGGCAGAAACGGGGACTGCAAACTTCAGGAGTACGCGCTGGATTACGGTCTTGAAGCGACGAGCTTCACGCACGGAAAGGGTGCGCAGCGAGGGGAAAAAGATACCTCAAATCCGCTGTTCGACTACAATCCGGAGCTCTGCCTGATGTGCGGAAGATGCATACGAATCTGTGAGCAGATGCAGGGACGGGATGTCATCAGCATGACGGGCAGGGGGTTTGACTGCCATATGACCCCTGCTTATTTGCTGCCTTGGAGCGAGTCGGTCTGTGAATCCTGCGGGAACTGCGTATCGTATTGCCCCACCGGGGCGCTGACGTCGAGAGACAGCAGAAAGTACAGAATGTGGGAGGTCTCGAAGGTGCGCACGACCTGCCCGCATTGCGGCACTGGCTGCCAGATGGATCTTTTGGTGAAAAATAATAAGGTTGTGGGCGTCGAGCCGGCGGACGGGCCTGCCAATCAGGGGCTGCTCTGCGTCAAGGGCAAATTCGGGTCACACAAATTCATCCATTCCGGGGATCGTTTGACGCATCCCCTCATAAAAAGGAACGGGGTCTTTGAGCGAGCAAGCTGGGATGAGGCGCTCGGCCTTATCGCAACAAAATTTACGGAGATCAAGGAAAAACACGGGCCGGACGCGATCGCGGGCTCCTCGTGTTCGCGCGCCCCGAACGAAGACAATTATGTATTTCAGAAGATGGTGCGCACGGCGTTCGGCACGAATAACGTGGACAACTGCGCCAGGGTATGCCATTCGGCGTCGGTCCACGGCCTCGCGATGACGCTCGGATCGGGCGCCATGACGAACCCGATCCAGGACATTACGCGGGACATCGACGTGATCCTTCTCATCGGTTCGAACCCGACCGAGGCGCATCCGGTGATCGGCGCGCAGATACGCCAGGCGCTGAGGCGCGGAACGAAGCTGATCGTCGTCGACCCCCGGAAAATAGACCTCGTCAAAGACGCGGAAATCCATCTGCAGATCCGCCCCGGGACGAACGTGGCTTTCGCCAACGGCATGGTGCACGTCATCATCGAAGAAGGGCTCGCGGACAAAGAGTTTATCGAGGCGAGGACGGAGGGCTTTGAGGAGCTTTCCGAAATCGTCAAGGAATATACCCCCGAAAAGGTCTCTGAGATCTGCGGCATCGACCCGGAGGGCCTGCGCCGGGCGGCCCGGCTCTACGCCAAAGCCGACAAAGCCCCGATCATCTACTGCCTCGGCGTGACAGAGCATTCAGCCGGCACGGAAGGCGTCATGAGCCTTTCGAACATCGCGATGTCTGTCGGAAAACTCGGTCGGTCCGGTTGCGGCATCAATCCGCTGCGAGGCCAGAACAACGTGCAGGGCGCGTGCGACATGGGTTGCCTGCCGGACAAATTCCCCGGTTATCAGAACTCCACGGCGCCCGAGAGCATCGAAAAATTCGAAAAGGCGTGGGGCGTGAAGCTCAATCATGAAATGGGAATGACAGCCACGCTGGTCCCTCAGGCCGCCATAGACGGGAAGATCAAAGGGTATTATATCTTCGGAGAGGACCCTGTCGTCTCCGACCCGGATACGGAGCATATCAAGAAAGGTCTCGAAAGCCTCGACTTCCTTGTCGTGCAGGAACTGTTCATGACCGAGACGGCGGAGCTCGCCGACGTCGTCCTGCCCGGCATGAGCTACGCCGAAAAAGAGGGCACCTTCACAAACACGGAGCGCAGGGTGCAGCGGGTACGAAAAGCGGTCAGCCTCGAAGGTGAAATGCGCCTTGACACGGATATTTTCTGCGACGTGATGACCCGAATGGGCGTTCCCTGCCGCTATGACAGCGCCGCCGATATTATGTGCGAAATCGCGTCGGTCACGCCGTCCTACGGCGGCATCTCTTTTGAACGCCTCGACGCGGGCGAATCCCTGCAGTGGCCGTGCCCGGACAAGGACAGCAAAGGCACCTATTTCCTGCATAAAGACAAGTTCACGCGCGGGTTGGGCTGGTTCTATCCCGCCGTTTTCAAGGAGCCGATGGAACTGCCGGACACCGAGTATCCGATGACGATGGTTACGGGGCGCATGCTGTACCACTACAACGCGGGAGCCATGACGGCGAGGACGGAAGGGATCAACGAGATTTCGGGCAGTTCGTACATCGAGATGAACGCCTCCGACGCGGCAGCGATGGGCGTGAAAGACGGAGACCGGGTAAAGGTCGCCTCCCGCCGCGGCGAGATCGAGACGACGGCCCGGGTCGGCGATATAACCAGTCCGACGGAAGTGTTTATGACGTTCCACTTCCCGGACGGCAACGTGAATAAACTCACGAACCCGGTGTTTGACGATATCGCCCACATCCCGGAATACAAGGTGTGCGCGGTGCGGGTCAGCCGGGCCTAAATGTAATACTGCTTCTAAGGAAACACTGATTAAATCTCTGGAACATATCTGCGATGTTATTTAGCCCAAACCCTTCGTTGGAAATACTCGCTTTGCAACCAGCAAAGCTCCGTTTTCCGCCTCGATTTTGTGCAAAATCCCTATCGCAGATACATACCGTTTCTTTAAGCAACGCTTCCCTAAGCAAAAAAGTTGCGTGCAGAGAAATGCGAGAAAAATAGCACAAAATGGCGGTTATGTATGATTTTATTGCGAAAAAAGCTGAAAAAAGGGTGAATAAGGGTGTTTCGGAGGCAAAATTCATACATAACCGCAATTTTGTGCTAAAAAACAGCTCCGCTGCTGCCAAAATAACAAGTGGTATGCGATAAATGAAGATCGGAACAACCAAATATCCTATTAAACGCTATCAAGATGGCCGTTATTCGGAGCTGTTGGACGATGTGCTGGAGGAATATGTCCTGTCGATCTATCTGGAAGACGCGCTGCTGGTCAAGCTGATCTGCGTACCGGAATATCTGGAAGAACTTGTTCTCGGCTATCTATACTCGGACGGCCTCATCGCTTCGGCGGAGGACGTTGAATCCATCATGATTGAAGGCCAGGCCGCCCGCGTCACATTGGCCGCAGGCGCCGCGGCTGCGGCGGATTTGCAAAACGCGAAAGACGCAGACTTGATCGTCACGGACAGCGGTGATTTCGTCGAGGTCCCGTACCGGTTCCGGCGGCCGGCCGAGGTCGTTTTGCGGAAGGCGGAATGGGACCCGGATGTCGTCCTCCAAAACGCCAATCTGCTGCTCGAAAAATCCAAAATCTTTCGGGAAACCGGAAACGTCCATTCCGTCATGATCTGCCGCGGCGCGGAGCTGCTGTATTTCTGCGAGGACATCGGCCGCTACAACGCTTTCGACAAATGTATGGGCAGGGCGCTGAAGGACAAGACGGACCTGTCCCACGCGTGCGTCTATACGAGCGGGCGTATCCCGAGTAGCATTGCGCTGAAGACGCTGCGCGCCGGGATCCCCATGATTGTCTCGCGCTCGGCCCCCACCGACCTGACCCTCCGCATCGCCGCCGAATACGGGCTGACCGTCGTCGGATTCGCCCGCGGGGACCGGTTTAATCTCTATTGAGTTTCTTAATAAAAGTATGTGGATCTTGGGGATCGTTCAGTTTGCCTTTCACGGTTCGGTTTGGCCTCCTTTTGTTTGCCGTTCAGTCGAGCTTTACGCCGGCTTCATCCGCGAGGGCCTGGGTCAGGCGCCATACCTCGGTGCGCGGGTTTTGGTCGGCGTACTTCGTATCATCCGACCAGACGCCGGAAAGCCGCTTTGCGTTTTTGAGCGCACGCGCAGGGCTGCCTCCGCATTTTAGAATGTCGCCGAAAATAGAGTCTTTCGTCTTGACACCGCCGGAATACGTTTTTCGCCCCGAGAGCACGCCGCCCGCGCGGAAAATCTCCGTCAGTTTTGCGTTCAGCTCCTGCCTGGCCATCGCGCTGTCCGTATAATGGAAATGCAGATAGATCCAAAGCTCAAATGATTCGTTGGACCAGGCGGCGATATAGCGTTCAATGCCCGGATATGCTTTTCGCTGCAGGCCGGCGAGCTTGATCGCGTGATTGAAACTGCCTTTCCCAAACGCGTCCCGGTCGAATACGGCCGCCACATTGCCGCTCGGCAGGCGCATTTTGCCGTATTCCGTTTCGACGATTTCAAAGAAGCTTTCGGCGCTCCTGACGAGCGATTCCGTACCCCGTCCAACCCCTTTCACCTCCACAAGAGACGACAGATCCCTGCCGCCCCTGTCATAAAAATAGCTCAAAAGCCCGGCGAAATAATTGGGCTCCGTCCTTGTCCCCTCGCATACGATCAACCATTGTCCGCTATCCATTTATCCGATGCCGGTCATTCAGGATTCGTCGCATAACAAATTTGTATAATGCGGCGCTTTTCTGTTAAAAGAGAATTTGGATAATTTAACCTATTCATCATTCGGCTTCAAAATATATTGAATAATTTCTTACAACTATAACGCCCGGCTTCTGTCGAAATAGCGGGTATGAAGAAGTTTGTGCGCCTTTTCGCCGAACGGCTCGCCCAGGAACTCTTCGTAGAGTTTTAGGACCTCTTTGTTTTCGTGTGCGCAGCGGATCGGGTTTTCGGCGTCTTCCTCGTAAAGGGCAAGCTGCCGCTTTTTCAGGATCCCGGCTATTTTTCCGGGATAAGAGGGCTGGCCGCCCCCGCCTATGCACCCGCCGGGGCAGGCCATGATTTCTATGGCATGATACTCGGATTTTCCGTCCCTTATATCCTCGAGAAGCCTTCTTGTATTTCCGAGCCCGTGCGCGATCGCGATATTCAGGCGCGTCCCGCTAAAATCGACGCTGGCTTCGCGAAGCCCCTCCATGCCTCGGAGCTGGCTGAATTCGATTTTGTCGAGCTTCTTATTCGTATACCGTTCATAAGCGGTCCGGACGGTCGCTTCTATGACGCCGCCCGTCGACCCGAAGATGGCGGCTGCGCCCGAAGACTCGCCCATAAGCGAATCGAACGCTTCGTCCGGCAGGCTCCCAAACGAAATCGCGGCTTCTTTGATCATTTCGGCAAGCTCTGTTGTGGTGATCACATAGTCCACGTTCGCGAAATCGTGGTGCTCGAGCTCGGGGCGATGGAGCTCATATTTTTTGGCAAGGCAGGGCATCACGGAGACGACCGTCATATCTTCCGGCCGCACGCCTACGCGCTCTGCGAAATATGTCTTGGCTACCACGCCGAACATCTCATGAGGCGACCGGCAGGTCGAAGGGATATCCAGGAGTTCCGGGAATTGAAATTCTATGAAATTGATCCAGGCAGGGCAGCAGCTTGTGAGCATAGGAAAGCGCCCGCTGTTTTCGATCCTCTGCAGGAGTTCCGCAGCCTCTTCCATGACCGTAAGGTCTGCGGCAAAGTTCGTGTCCATCACATAGTCAAAACCGAGCCGCCTGAGGGCTGCGATCATTTTCCCCGTAACTCTCGCGCCGGGCTTCAACCCAAAGAGTTCGCCGAGCGCTACGCGGACAGCGGGCGCCGTCTGTACGACCACCAGTTTTTCCGGGTCGTTCAGCGCCTTCCATACTTCCCGGGTGTTGTCCGCTTTGACAAGGGCGCCCGTGGGGCATACGCTTACGCATTGTCCGCAATACGTACATTCGGTTTCGGATATCGGCGCGTCAAACGCCGTCCCGATCACCGTTTCGAAACCCCTGTTTATCGCGGAATATACGCCTACCGTCTGAACCACGTTGCACATCGTTTCGCAGCGGCGGCACAGGATGCATTTTTCGGGATCCCTGATCAGCGAATAATTGGAGATGTCTTTCGGATGGCTTTTTCGCTTGCCTTCCGGCGTGAATTCCTTGATATTCAGCGTTGCAGCCAATGCCTGGAGTTCGCATTTCAGATTTTTCTCGCAGACCAGACAGTCTTTCGGGTGATCAGACAGGATCAACTCGACGATCGCGCGCCGTGCGTTTACGGCCCTGGGGGAATTCGTATGGATGACCATACCCTCCGTCACCGCAGTGGCGCAGGCGGGGGCCAGCGTCCTCGCGCCTTCGACCTCCACCATGCAAACGCGGCAGTTTGCGCTTTGGTTGATCATATTGATATCGTGAAAATTCATGTGACACAGCGTTGGGATATTGACGTTCGCCAGTTTGGCGGCGTCAAGGATCGTAGTCCCTTCCGCTGCGGTTATCGGCATATTATTTATTGTGAGATTGATCATTTTGCTCTCCCGCTATTTCAGTACAATCGCGTTCTTCGGACATTTGTCTGCGCAGACGCCGCATTTGATACAGTTTGCGGTGTCGATTTCGTGTACTTCTTTCACGCCTCCCTTTATGCAGGAAACGGGGCAGGCTCTTGCGCAAAGCGTGCAGCCGTTGCACAGTTCCGGAATGATGGTATACGAAGCCAGCGCCCGGCATACGCCGGCGGGGCAGCGCTTCTCCAGAACATGCGCCACATATTCGTCCCAAAAATCATCGAGCGTCGACAGTACGGGGTTGGGAGCGGTTTGCCCCAGTGCGCAGAGGGAACAATCTTTTATCACATGGCTGAAATACCGGAGGTTTTCCAGATCCTCCATGGTCCCTTCGCCTTCGGTGATCCGTTCAAGGATTTCAAGCAGCCGTGCGTTTCCGATACGGCAGGGCGTGCACTTTCCGCAGGATTCTTCAACTGTGAATTCCAGATAAAATTTAGCGAAATTCACCATGCAATCGTCTTCGTCGACGACGATCAAACCGCCTGAACCCATCATGCTGCCTGCGGCGTCGAGGGTGTCGAAATCGACCTTTAAGTCGAGATTTTTTTCGGAGATCACCCCGCCGGAAGGGCCGCCGGTCTGGACGGCTTTGAATTTCCGGCCCCCGGGGACGCCGCCGCCGATTTCCTCGATGATCTCTCTCAGGCTTACTCCCATCGGGACTTCGACAAGGCCGACGTTGTTGATCTTTCCGGCCAGGGCAAAGACCTTGGTGCCGGGAGACCCCGGCGTCCCTATTTTTCGAAACCAGGCGCTGCCCTGCAAAATGATCTGCGGGATATTGGCGAAGGTCTCCACATTGTTGATATTGGTGGGTTTGCCCCAAAGGCCATTTGCCGCGGGGTAGGGGGGCTTCACATTGGGTTCGCCGCGCCCGCCTTCGACAGACTGCATCAGCGCGGTTTCTTCGCCGCAGACAAACGCGCCGGCGCCCAGGCTTATGTCTATGTGAAAGCCCCAGCCGCTGCCCAGGATGTCGTCGCCGAGGAAGCCTCGCTCTTCGGCCTGGCCCAGCGCTATCCGCAGACGTTCGACCGCCAGCGGGTATTCGGCGCGGATATAGATGACGCCTTCATCCGCGCCTATCGCGTATCCGCAGATGGCCATCGCCTCCAATATGCTGTGAGGATCGCCCTCTATGATCGCGCGATCCATAAAGGCGCCGGGATCGCCCTCGTCCGCGTTGCAGACCACGTATTTTTTATCGGAAACGGATTTCGCGGCAAACTCCCATTTCAGGCCTGTCGAAAACCCTGCCCCGCCGCGTCCTCTCAGGCCGCTTTCTTTGACCGTACGGACAATCTCCTCCCCGGTCATTTCGAACAGCGCCTTCCGAAGGGCCTCGTACGCGCCCGCGGCAATCGCATTATCGATACTCTCAGGGTCGATCACCCCGCAGTTTTTAAGTGCGATTCGTTTTTGGCTCTTGTAAAACGGCATATCCAAATGGTGTGCGATGCGCTCTTTCGTATTCGGTTCCTCGTACAAAAGCCTCTCTACAATCTCGCCTTTGACGATATGGGTTTCGACGATATCCCTTGCGTCCTCCGCCGTTACTTTTACATAAAAAATATCTTCGGGCAGGATGGCCACGATCGGGCCCTGCTCGCAAAAACCGAGACAGCCAACCTTTACGACTTCCGCTTTCCCTTCCAGGCTTCTCGCCTTGATTTCTTCATTCAGCGCATGGAGGATACGGTCGCTTTCACAGGATATGCAGCCCGTGCCCGAACAAACGGTGACGCGCAGCTCGCTTTCTGTCTTACGCATCGTTTCCCCCGTCCCGGTATTCGTCCAGCAAGCCTTCTAAATCTTCCGGCTTTAAGCGGCCGAAGATTTTGCCGTTGACCGTGACGAGCGGCGCCAATCCGCAAGCGCCTACGCAGCGGACGGCGTCAAGCGAAAACAATCCGTCCGGCGTTGTTTCGCCGACTTCGATCCCGAGGCTCTTCTTCAGCTCGGCAAGGATGGCGTCCGCCCCCCTTACGAAACAGGCGGTGCCCATACAAACGGAGATCGCATATTTGCCTTTCGGCTTTGTCTTAAAGAAAGAGTAAAAAGTGACGACCCCATAAACCCTGGACACGGGAACGCCCAGGCGGCCGGCTATGTGCCGCAGGGCTTCGGGCGGAAGATAGCCGATAAGTTTTTGCGCCTCGTGCAGGATGGGAATAAGCTTCCCGTCCGCCGAAGGAAGGGAAGCGATATAGGCGTCAAGCGCTTTCAGCGCATCCGCAAAGCTGTCTGTCCGATTGTTTTCAGCCATAGTAGACCTCCATAAGGTTAATTCTACTTACAAGTTTATCTCTTGTCAAAGATTCGGGCAGAGAGAAGGTTTTTTTGACACAGGGGAAAATTTGCGCTAAGATAGTATGTCAATAAAAATGTTTGACATGAAACACGGCGAAATATGCGAAGCGAAGAAGCGAAGAAAAGTTTGTTGTACGATTATTACGGCGCGCTGCTGGGAGAACGGCAGCGTGAAGCCTATATGTATTATTACGAGGACAATCTGACGCTCGCGGAGATCGCGGCGGAACTGGGCGTCACGCGGCAGGCGGTGCATACGGCGCTGAAGCGCGCGGAACAGGCGCTGGAAAGCTGTGAGCGGGAGCTCGGCCTGATTGCGAAGCACGAGGCGTACGAGGAGGCCTTGGCGGAGACGGTTCGGCGTATCGACGTGATCCTGAGGGACAAAGTGCGTGCGGCGGGGATCGACGAGGCTGCGGCGAAAGACCTGCGGCGCATCAAAAAGATCATAAAGGAGCTGGATATTTAGCATGGCGTTCGAAGGGCTTTCCGAAAAACTGCAGAGCGTATTCCGAAAACTGAGCGGGAAGGGCATCCTGTCCGAGCAGGATATCGATGCGGCGATGCGCGAAATCAAGCTTGCGCTGCTTGAAGCCGATGTGAATTTCAAAGTCGTCAAGGATTTTGTCGCCTCGGTCAAGGAAAAATCGCTCGGGCAGGAGATCCACGCGAGCCTCAATCCGGGGCAGCAGGTGGTGAAGATCGTCAAGGACGAGCTCGTCGCGCTGATGGGCGGGACGAACAGCAAGCTGACTTATTCGCCGAGCGGCTTTACGATCCTCATGATGGTGGGGCTGCAGGGCACCGGCAAGACGACGACCTGCGGAAAACTCGTGGGCTACCTGCGCAAGGACGGTAAGGACCCGATGCTCTGCGCCTGCGATATCTACCGGCCCGCGGCGATTGACCAGCTCGAAGTCGTCGGCGGCAAGGCGGGGGCCCCGGTCTACGCCGACCGGGATGAGAAGGACCCGGTGAAAATCGCGGAGGCTGGAATCAAGGAAGCCCGGCGGCTCGGAAAGAACGTGCTGATCGTCGACACGGCGGGCCGCCTGCAGATCGACGAGGCGCTGATGGAAGAACTGCGCGTATTGAAAAAAGCGATCCGGCCGCATGAGATCCTCCTGGTTGTGGACGCCCTGATGGGGCAGGACGCCGTGAGTTCGGCGCAGGGGTTTGCGGAAGGCCTCGGCGTGGACGGCGTCATTATGACGAAATTGGACGGCGATTCGCGCGGCGGCGCGGCGCTTTCCACAAAATCCGTCACCGGAAAGCCGATCAAATTCATCGGCGTCGGGGAAAAGCTTGACGCGCTTGAACCGTTCCATCCGGACCGTATGGCTTCGCGTATCCTGGGCATGGGCGATATGGAAACCCTGATCGAGCAGTTGCAGGAAGATTATGAAGACGAAAAAGCGGCCGAGCTTGAGCGCAAGATGCGCAAAAATGAGTTCACGCTCGAAGATTTTCTCGAGCAGATGGGGCAGGTTCGGAAAATGGGCGGTTTTGCAAA
>WRFF01000002.1 GCA_009778945.1 Clostridiales bacterium
CTCTTCCGCTTCGACCAATTTGATCACGACATAATCATTGATTGGTTTGATTCCAAACTTCGCCATTTTCAACTGACTCCTTTCCTGTGCTTTCCAAATTATTAGCACTCACTGTCATTGAGTGCTAAAAGTACTTTATTACTTCCCGCTATTCTTGTCAAGGGGGTTTTTGAAAAAACTATACCGAATCAGCCGTTTGCCGCGTCCGATACAGCAAAAGCGCGGCTAAGGTCTTGCCGTCGATAATTTCACCGCGGTCGATCATTTCATAAAGCGCCTCGGGTTCCCAGAGCTCGAGGTCGATCGCCTCGTTTTCGTCGAAATCCGTATCGCCCGCCGTAAGCTCTTCGGCGAGATAGGTATGCAGCATCTCCGTCGAATAACCGACCGACGTATAGAAGGATACGAGGTGCGTCCATTTCGCCGCCGTATAGCCCGTCTCTTCGTGGAGTTCGCGCTTCGCGGCTACAAGCGGGTCGGTTTCTCCGGGATCGAGTTTCCCGGCCGGCAGTTCAAAGATGACTTGCTCCGTCGCCTTCCGAAACTGCCGGACCATCGGGATCTTCCCGTCCGCCGCCACGGCGACGATCAGCACCCCGCCGCTGTGCTCCACAATCTCGCGGTACGACGTATGGCTGTCCTTAACCGTGACTTTGTCCTTGCGCAGATTCAGGATCGCGCCTCTGTAAATCATTTCGCTTGACAGCGTTTTTTCTTCAAAGACCATCTTTGTGCCCTTTCGTATTTGAATGCAAGAAGGGACGCGTTTTGTGCCACTTATTTGCGGTTGTGTACGATTTTTGCGTTAAAACCTTGTATTTTTCTCCTAATTTTTTCTATAATCGCTCATTTATTCACCGTTTTAAGGCTTCTATCAACATAAAATCGTACATAACCGCAATTTTGTGGCATAAATAAGACCTGCTTCTGGCATACTAACATAAATGCGCATAGTATTTATTTCTGTCATTCAACGGTGATGACGAGCGGCGGCGCCATGAGCGCCTTGTCGCCTGTTATCGGATAACAGGCTGAAACCGGATAGGTGCCCGGTTTGTCAAAAGTGAGCTCGAACGTACCGTCCGCACCCGAAGTCGCGAGCGGCGGATCGATAAACGGCGCGTAAACCGCGGCGCCGGCTCCGCTGTCCGCCATATGCCCCGGTAGCGGCTGACCGGGATTGAGCAGCGCGATCTGCGCGCCTGCGAGCGTGGTTTCCCCGCGGGCGTCTTCCTTTGCGAAAATATTCAGCATCGGATAGCCGATCAAAGCAAGCTTCAAAGGCTCACCGACTTTGGCGGAAGCCGTGGCGATCGACTGCGTGCCGGCGCCTTCTCCCGCATTCGCGAACCACGATATGTCATCGGACGTCCCTTTATCATAATCCGCGAGTTTCTGGCAGTAGAAATGCACGACGTCGCCGTCATGCAAAACAACCTGGTTGGCGGCAAGTCCGGTGTAACCCCAGTCGGTCAGGACGCCGTCATTCGGCGCTTCGCCGTTGACGAAAGTCATCCAGTTGACCGATTCCGTCCCAAACGCCTTGCTGATAAAGCCCTTGTTCACCGCAAGCTCATCCGACGGCGCCTTGTCCGAACCGGTAAGGAAGGTTGCCGTCGCGGACACCGCCGCGTCGAGCGCTGTCACATCTTTTATCGGGTCGACCGAAGGATCGTATTCAAAGCCGTATTGTCCCGCGATACCCGGCGCGACTGTCACGTCCGGCTCATAGATCAAAAAGCCCGGATCGCCGCTCGCGGGATTTTGCACGTAGATGCTGATATTCACCGCACCCGGCGCCGCGCCGCCTTCTGTGCTGCCACCGGGGACAAAGCTACCGCCGGGCATCGCGCTTCCGTTCGCTTCGGAACCCGCCGGCGCGCTGCCTCCTGCGTTCGCCCCGTTCCCGCAGCCCGCGAAAACAAATACCAGCGCCGTTATGGCAATAAGGCAAAGTATTGTCCGTAATTTCCCGTTTCTTTTCATTTCACGCATCCCTTTTCTCCTGTCTATGAATTCTTTTCTCAAATTATACCTATAATCTTAACCTGTCGCGAAAGCGGCGTGCAACCTTCTCTCCGACTGTGCGCAAACTGCGCAAAAAATCGCCAAAACAGAAATGCGGCGACACCGTTCATCATGCGCTGCTAATTATCCGAATCGTCTTCTTCCTCGAAAAGCGAATCGTCTTCCCTCGGAAGCGAATCTTTTTCCTTCTTCGGAAGGAGCCGCCGCGAGACCGCCAGGAGCACGAGCGCAGCGGCGCCGAAGATCCCGTCGCGGATCAAATCGGAAGTGGAAAGATTTCCGGAATCGTTCAATTCCGCTTCGGTTGTGATTCTGTACAGAGCGGACTGTCCGGCCACGCTGCGATAAAGCGCGTTCAACGCGTAGAAGCCCTGATCCGTGGATATCGGATCGGGCGAATTCGCAAACTGCTCGGAAAGCGAAACGCGGAAAGCGCCGACAGCGGGCAAATAGTACCGCATAAGCGCGTCATAGGCCGAGTGCCCATCCTTCACGAAACGCGGATCGTTCGCCGCAATGCCGTAAGCGTTCAGCGCGACCAGGACTTGCGCGCTGCTTTCAAGCGTCCCGAAACCGCCGTCTGCCGACTGTTTCGAAGACAGCCAGGCAAGGGCGCGATTCGTTGCCGCGGCAACCGTTTCGGGGGGGATCGTGACACCGTTTGAATTATTATCGGAGGCCGAGTTTCCGGTACTATTTTTTTCGCTTGCCTGCAGCGCGTACGGCGCGAGCGCCTGCAGCGCGAAGGCCGTCACGTCCGGATTGGCCGGCTGGCCGGCGCTTCCGATCAAGTTCCAGCCGCCGCCGTCCGTCTGATGCGCGAGCAGCCAGCCGATATAGGTTTCGCGGGTCGACGGATCGGCTGTTTTGAAGCCGGCCGAATCCAAAGCGAGCAGCGCGTAAGCAGGCCCGTTGGCGCCCTGTTTCAGATTGTCCGCCGGCTTTTCGAGCGGCGCGAGGAAATCGGCGCCATGAAATGCGCGCGGTGAAACGCTGACGGAAACGAGCGCGAGCGAAATACGCGCGTAGTCCGTGAAGCGGTCCGCGATCGGCTTCCCGCCCTTGTCGAAATAGTCCGGCAGGGCGGCTTCGAGATTTTTCAAATAATTCTTTTTCGCGACCGCCGTGATCTTTCCCGCCCGGGCGAGCGCAAAAACAGTCCAGTCTCCCTGCACCTGGCCCGGCGCGGGAGAAGGGACGGTCTTGAGTTCATAGGCCGCCAGATCGTTCATCTGTTTGCCAAGCTCCTGAGATGTGGGGAGCGCCGCTTCGGATTGGCGCATAGGATATGAGGCAGCTGCGGCAAAAGCAGGCGTCGGCAAAAATGCGCCGGCAGCCAAAACCGCGCAGAGAAACGCAGTTATTGTTATTCGCATCGCCGCTCTATCCGCAAACGCTTTGATCCGCATTTCTTTAGACCCGTATCACGTGGTATCCCGCCGCTTTCATCATGCGGTTCATCACGGAAAACCCGAGGTCGTTTTCCTGCGGGAGCGCGCCCGCGAGGATCAGGTCGACGCCGGACGCGTCCAAATCGCGCAGCCGCGCGTAGAAGTCATGCGCAGCACCCGTGAAATCGCTCGCTTCAAAGAGCAGCACGCCGACCCGCCGTCCGATTCGTTCGTTCAGGGCTTTGAGGCGCAAAGCTTCCCGTTCAACGCGGTCCCGGTCGCCTTCAAGTACGACCATCTCCGCCTTCGGCGCATAGTGCCTGTATTTCATGCCGGGGGAGCGCGGCGTCAGGGAGCCAAAAGGGGAACCGTCCCCTTTTGGCTCCCCTGTCTCCGCGAGCAGCGCCGGATCCAAGACCACCTCCGCGTCGAGCCCCGCCGCGAGATCCGCGGCGCTTAAGTATCCGGGCCGCAAAATCTGCGGCGGCGTTGCCGTCATATCCACCACGGTGGATTCGATGCCTATCCGGCTGTCCGCGCCCGCGAGGATCACGTCCGCTTTTCCGTCCAGGTCGGCGATCACGTCCGCCGCGCGCGTTGGGCTCGGGCGGCCGGACAGATTCGCGGACGGCGCCGCGACCGGCGTACCCGCCATGCGGATCAGCGCGAGCGCCACCGGGTCATCCGGCAGCCGCACGCCGACGGTGGAAAGCCTGCCCGACACCGCAGCCGGAACCTCGGCCCGCTTCTCCACGATTATGGTAAGCGGCCCCGGCCAGAAAGCGTCCGCGAGTTTCACGACGCCGGGCGTGTATTCGCGCGCGAGCAGGCCGAGATCGCTCGCCCGCGCGATATGCACAATGCTGGGATTGTCGGACGGCCGCCCCTTCGCCGCGTAGATTTTTTTCAGCGCCGGTTCGGAAAACGCGTCCGCGCCGAGACCGTACACCGTCTCCGTCGGGAAGGCCACGATCCCGCCGGCGCGGACCACAGCCGCCGCTTCCGCGATCTTTGCCTCCGCGTCGCGGACAACTTCCTGAGCCGCGGGGTCACGCAGGGCCTGCGCCGCGCGCAGCACTTCCTCTGTGTAACTTCTTACATCTAAGATCTTACTCAAACGATCAGAACTCTTTCATTTTTTCCGCACGGTCGTTCGTGATCAATCCGTCTACGATCTCGTCTATATCGCCGTCCATGAACTGCGGCAGCTTGTACAGCGTCATACCGATGCGATGATCGCTCACGCGCCCCTGCGGAAAATTGTATGTGCGGATGCGCTCGCTGCGATCGCCGCTACCAACCATCGAACGGCGCGTATCGGAAACTTCTTTGTTTTTTTCCTGTATCGCGAGATCGTACAGCCTTGCGCGCAGCACTTTAAAAGCTTTGTCTTTATTCTTGATCTGCGACTTCTCATCCTGACAGGAGACGACCATGCCCGTGGGGATATGGGTAAGGCGCACCGCCGAGTCCGTCGTGTTGACGCTCTGCCCGCCGTTCCCCGATGACCGAAAGACGTCGACCCGTACATCGTTCGGATCAATCTCCACCTCGACTTCATCGGCCTCGGGCAGCACCGCCACCGTTGCCGCCGACGTATGGATGCGCCCGGAGGTTTCCGTCTCGGGCACGCGCTGTACGCGGTGTACGCCGCTCTCATATTTAAGCCGCGAATACGCGCCCTTGCCGCGGATCATCAGCGACGCTTCCTTCACGCCTCCGAGTTCCGTCGCGTTCAAATCGATCATTTCGGTCTTCCAGCCGCGCCGCTCCGCGTAGCGCAGATACATGCGCAGCAGGTCGCCGCCAAAGAGGCTCGCCTCCTCGCCGCCCGTCCCCGCGCGAATTTCAAGGATCACGTTGCGGCCGTCGTTCGGGTCCTTCGGCAGCAACAACACACGCAGTCCCTCTTCACCCGCCGCGATCCTGTCCTTTAGTTCCGCAAGCTCCTCTTTGAAAAGCTCGCGCTCGTCCTCGTCCAAGCCACCGCCGTCAAGCAACGTTTCCGTCTCCGCGAGCGCGCGCTTATTCTCCTTATACGCACCGTATTCCCGCACGACCGGATCGAGCTCGTCCATCTCCTTTACGATCTTCCGCCATTCAGGCTGGTTCGCGATCACGCCCGGATCCGAAGCCTTCGCGGAAAGCTCCTCGTATTTCTCCAAAATAAAATCCAATTTGTCAAACATGTTTTGCGCTATGGCCTTTCTTGTATAAATTCCGCATACTTTTTCTCACACAAAATGCCGCGCGGATGCGCGGCATTCCGAATATGTCCATAATCTAAAGGTTGTACTTGTTCTTGAATTTCTCGACGCGGCCGCCGCGGTTGATAAACTTCTGCTGCCCCGTGAAGAACGGATGGCACGCCGAGCAAACGTCGAGCTTGACCTCGTCTTCGGTCGACTGCGTTTCCCACGTATTGCCGCAGGCGCAGGTCACCTTCGTCGTCTTATATTCCGGATGGATTCCTTGTTTCATAATAAATCTGTTCCTTTCCCTGATCTTGCGCGCACGGCCCCGGCTGCCGTCCGGCTCTCGCCCGGCGTTGCCTATTCGTACGCTATCCTTGCCGCCTCTCTTCTTTATTCTTCGTGGCAGCTCCATCAAAAGACAGCCTATATAGTGTACACAAAAATGCAGGGCAATGCAAATAAATTTGACATAAATTTTTTGAAAAACCATTGGGAAAACCATTGGGATTAGACGCCGGATCCTTCGAAAACCTTTTCCGCTCCCGGCCCCCCCGCGGGATGCCTCTCTTTTTTTATTATATAAGTATGTCATCAACGATTGCCTTTTTCTTTTTGTCCAGCGCGTCATAATGCGCGGCGATCCAGGCGCGTAGCATTTCGGGACGGCGCTCGGCGGTGAGGCGTAGCGCCTGCTCAAAATTCCAAAGCTCGATCTTGCGGTGGTTTCCGGAAAGCAGCACTTCCGGCACATCCGTCCCCTCATACGATGCCGGGCGCGTGTACTGCGGATATTCGAGCAGACCCGAATAAACGGATTCCTCCCGGTGCGATTCCTCGGAACCAAGTACACCTGGCACAAGGCGGCATACGACATCGATCAACGCCATCGCCGCAACCTCGCCGCCGGTCAGCACATAATCGCCGACCGAAACCTCTTCAAAGCCGAACGCGTCGAGTGCGCGTTGATCCACGCCCTCATAGTGGCCACAGAGCAGGATGAGACGCTCCTCGCGGGAAAGCTCTTCCGCAAGCGTCTGGTCGAGGAGCCGTCCGCGCGGCGAAAGATAGAGGCGGCGAGCGGCGGACAGTGCGCTTGACACGTACGCAGCTTTCGGGGATTCTCCGAGCGCGCGCATCGCGGCGAAGATCGGCTGCGCCGTCATGAGCTGTCCGGCGCCGCCGCCGAACGGATAATCATCAGCTTTCCGGTGTTTGTCCTCCGTATGATCCCGAATATCGGTCACGGCAAACTCAAGCAATCCCCGCTCCGCTGCACGGCCGATCACGCCCGTCGAAAGTACAGCGGGAAACATCTCCGGAAACAAGGTCAGGATATCGATTTTCATGGAATTATTTTATCATGGCTACCGCCGCTTCACAGTAGCCAGTCAGGGGCGTCGAGCGCGGTGACGGAACCGGTCGCGTACTGACGGAAGAAGGCCGTGTCGTCCGTGTCCTGCCGGATCTCCGAAACGAGCGCACGGATCACGCCGAGGTGCGCGACGATGATGAGGTCCCGCGAGGGTTGCGAAAGGGAGGCGTCCGCAGTGCAGACGGCTTCTGTCGCGGCGCGCTCTGCCTGCCAGATGCGGTAAAACTCGTGCGTGACACGGGCTCGCAATTCGTAAAAATTTTCGCCGCCCGGAATGCGGTAATTCAGAATATCGTCCCCACGCCTTGCGTATTCTTCGGGGAATTTGGCCTTGATGTCTTCAATCAGCTCCCCGTCCCAGCTCCCCATATCCATCTCGCGAAAGAGTTTGTCAGGAACGACCTCGGCGCCGAGGATTTCCGCCGCGGCTTCCGCCGTCTCCCGCGCACGCGTGAGATCGCTCGTGTAGACGCGCGCAGTATGAGCATTGGCTCGAAGGAGTTTTTTACCCGCCGCGCGCGCCTCTTCCCGGCCCCGCTCCGAAAGCGGTACGTCCGTCTGGCCCAGAAAGATGCGGCCGGTATGCTGCTTCGGCTCGCCGTGGCGCACAAGAAAAATGCGGGGAGGAAACGGAGGGGCAGGGAGGGATAGTTCTTTTGTCCCGCGGCCCGCGTATTGCTGCAGCCGCTGAAAATCTTCCGGCGTATCCATTTCAAGCACGCACCCCTCGTCGTCAGTCAGTATACGCAGCAGCCTGTCCCCATGCAGGTCGCGCACGGCCTTGAGGCCGCCGTCCCCTTTATAACTCAGTACTTCGTCAAAAACGGAAGCCGCGATCCATAATGGATGCCCGTTTCGATCCTGGAAATTTTCATCACGACATATCGGCTGCGCAAACAGCGGCGACGCGGCAGGGCGAAAAAACCTGTCTCCGGAGAAAGCGGCCTGCGCCCCGGGGCAGGCCGAGTTCCGCTCGAAGGCCGGCAACTGAACGGCGGCGAGCACCGCGCGAATCGTCTCCGGCGTCACCAGCGGCACATCAGCCGGAAAGAGCAGCGCGCCGGCGGACGGTTGAGCGAAGGCCGGTGTTTTCATATTATACTGCGCGTCACCGGCATCGTTTTCCGCCGGCGGTTCCTGCGCCGGGACCGCGCGCAGTCCGGCCTGTACCGAAGAAAACATCCCGCTTTCAAAATCCGGGTTGCGAACCATGCGGATGATAACCGCCGCGTCTGCGCGTACTTCCGGCCGCGGGAGCGCAGCCTCCGTTTTGTCCGACAGGAAACATCTCACCCCTTCGCCCTCACGCGCCTCAGCGTAATGCATTACCGCCTCTTCCACGCACGGCGCTTCATGTCCGGTCACGACAATAATATCCCGCAGCCCCGCCGCACGGATGCTGTCCAAAAGCCGCAGCAGCGCAGGCTCCCCGCCAATCTCCAGCAGCGGCTTGAACGCGCCCATCCGCGAGGAGAGCCCTGCCGCCAAAATTATTGCGGTCGGTTCAGTAGTTTTTTCGCTCATGGCGGTCGCCTACTTTGTCCAGGCGTTTCAGGACGCTGCCGCAGGGGCAGGGTTCCGGCAAAAATCGGCTGTGGTCTCCGGTGCGGTAACGGATCAGCGGCATCGCCTCGCGCGTGAGCGTCGTAAAGACAATCTCGCCGTACTCCCCGTCCGGCAGGACTGCGCCTGTGTCCGGGTCGATGATCTCAAACAGCAGGTCGGCTTCGCGCGGGTGATAGCCTTCGCGTACCTCGCAGGCCATCGCGCCGCCGAGCCCCATCTCTGTCATGCCATAATGCTCGTAGGCCAGGCAATCCCAAATTCCTTCAATGTCATCCTTGTCCTTGTCCGAAATATATTGCGCGGAAAGCAGAATGGTGCGCATATTCCGGCGGATTGCTTCTCCTTCCGGGGAATGCGCGCACCGGCGCGCAAGGCGCGCCGCCGTCGGCGCCGTCGCGAGCCCCGTTGTCACGCCTTCCCGTGCCATCAGGCCAAGCACTTCCCTATCGCAGTCTCCCGCCGACGGAATTGCGCCTACGCGCAATGCGCGCGCGCCGATACGCTCCACGCCGATCGCCACGAGATCGCCGACCGAACCGGGCCGCTCGCAAGGCATCAGCACGAGAAACACATCTCCGGGGCGCACCATCACGGGCAGTCCGTGGTGAATATAGTCCGTCATCAGCTCCTGGTCCGCGTTCGTGAACCAGACGCGTTTCGGCGCGCCGGTCGTTCCGGATGTAGGAAGTGTCACGATGCGGTCCACACGCGACGCCGGCACACAGACTAAGGACGCTCCCCCGCGCACCAGGTCCTCCGGCGTCGTAAAGGGCAGCGTTTGCAGTATCTGCGTAAGAAGCCGGCCCGGGACAAAAGGGGATGGTCCTTGTGCCCCAGCTTTCGGGCCCCCTGCGAAACCATCCGTCCCGGCCGCCGTAATTCCCGCCTTTCCCGTTACCCCTTCAAGCCGCTCCCGATAGAAGGCCGATCCTGTCGTCACGCGCAAGAGCGTCTCGTTCAGTTTCGCGAGCTGCCAGGCTTCCAGCGCGCGGCGCGTCAGCGGTTCGCCGGGTGTAAGCCCGATCTTCTGCGCGATCCAGTCGTCAACAATCATGCGCTCACCGCCCGCCGCTGCGAATCTCGCGCGCCGCCGTTACTGCCGTCTGCGCAAACTCCGGTCACAACACCCCAACCTCTTCGAGAATGCCATGAACTTTTTCATACACTTCTTCCATGATGCCGGGACAGAGCGTGAATTTGCGCATCTCATCACCCTCCAGGATGTCGCTGCACTCCGTCGCGCCGAAGCGGTCCTTGAACCAGTCTATGATCTCCGGCCTCAGCTCATCGTGCGCCTGCGCGTAATCCTCACAAGCCACATACGCCGCGGCCACGCCGCCCGCAAGAGCCCCGCACAGCAGCCCCGCGCCCATGCCGCCGCAGAACGCCCCCATCGCGCGGACCAAATCGCGCGCGCGGCCTTCATCATATTCCATATCCTGCAGAATGCACAGCATTATCGATTCGCTGCAGCAAATATGCCGGCCCCACTGCGCCTCCGCCTGCTTTTTTCTTTCCTGAAAACCCATCTTAATTATTGTCCTTTCATTACGTCAACTCTGATTTGCTGTCCCAAATAGCTTTCATGCCACAAACCCGGCAGGGTTTTGGCAATTTTTTTCGGTAATGGACGATTTTTGCCCCAATTTTTGCCGTTTTTCTGCGTTTTCCGGGTTTTTCCCCGATATTTTCGTCCATAACCGCAATTTTTTGCCATAATCCCAACAATTCGCCGTCAGACCATCATTTTTACCCGTTTTTACACGTCGCCTCTTTTCCGCAAAATCATCAAAAAATAACCGAGGTCTTTCGGACAGTCTCCGCCCTCGAACGCACCGCAGGCGCAGTAAGCCGCCGGGTCTTCTCCCTCCGGCACAACCGCCTGGAAATACTCCGTGAGCGACCCGTGCCCCATGATCGCCTGTGCGGCGAAGCCTGCAAGCGCCGCCGTCTCGTCAGAAAAATATTCGACCTCGAAGCCGGTTTCCTCCAGCATCCCCGCCAATTCGTCCACGACGAAGGCGCCGTCCAGCATCACAAACGAAGGCGCTGAATTCTCACCGCATGCGCCATCCACCTTCGGCTGTCTCGCCTTTTCATGCGCCTCTGTAAGCATGGCTGCCACCTTCGCAGGGTCCGGATTTCTGCGGTACAGGTCCGTGAGGATCAGCTTGCCGCCCGGCTTCAGCGTGCAGTACGCCTCAAACGACGCGTCCGGCTGTAAGCGTGCGACCGACAGAAAGCATTCCATGAGTACCGCATCGAAGGTGTTCGATTCAAAATCCAAAAACTCCGCTTCCATAACGCGCAAATCAAGTCCCGGATGCCGTGCTTTCGCGCTGTCAACCATCTTGTTTGACGCATCGATGCCGACCGCGTCAAACCCATATTGTTCCTTCAGCAAGCGAACCGTGTCCCCCTCGCCGCAGCCCACGTCAAGCACACGGGCTCCGTCCGGAAATCCCGCCAGCTCTATCGCCTTCTTCGTAAGGGCTTCTCCGCCCGGCCGGATCATCGTCATAATAAAAAACCGCTCTTTATCATAATCATAATGATAACCCGCTCCCTTCGAGTGAGTAGTACCCGCAGAACGGCACAAGCCGCTCGTCTTTCGTAAAGACCTGAACGCGGCAGCGGCGCAGGCGCTCCGCGTCGAGGTTCGTCTGATCCATAAAAGCCATTCCCGAGACCGTGAACAAGTTGTTCCGAAACTGTGCGATTGCCTCGTCAAAGGACAGGGGTGTGTCCGCGCAGCTGCATGATGAGGATAATTCTTCTTGTGGTTTGTCTTCCGCCCTCTGCCATTTGTTCAATACGAAATCACGGTCTTTACGGATGATCTCGAGCGGATCCGGCTCGCAGCCGCATGGTTCGCCGGCAGTAGATTCCGCGAAATCAGAGATTTCGGGAATCTTTGCATGAGACCTGCCATCGATTCGCTCCGCACATCTGGTTAGGTCTTCACAACAGGGCTGCGGCTCCGCCTTGGGATGCAGCGGTGCGACACTGCCGCCGGGCTGTTTCAGGAAGGTTCCGCAAAAACAGCAGAGCGGATGCCCCGTACTGATCGGCGCAAGCGCCGCCGTCTGGATGCGGCCGCCGGTCTGGCGTTCGATCTCTTCCATAAGCGCGAACATCGTGACGCGTTCGTCGAAATCCCCGTCCGCGTTCGCTTCGCCCGGCTTGCGTCCGAAAAAACTCGCGGGCTGAAAATGCACGCCCTTAACCGTATGGATATGATCGAGCATAAAATCGATGATCGCGCCAACCTGCGCGAGATTTGCGCTCTTCGTCACCGTCGGGACGAGCGTCACCGGAAGGCGGGTTTTCCCGCAGTGTTCGATCGCGCGGCGCTTGATCTCCAGCAGCGGTTCTCCGCGAAGTTTGTCATACACTTCGTCATCCACGCCATCGAACTGTAAAAATACCGTGGTTAATCCGGCGTCCGCAAGTTCCTTTGCGTACGCCTCACTCTCGGCAAGCCGGCGCCCGTTGGTGTTAAGCTGAATATATTCAAAGCCTTTGTCCCTGCACAGCCGTACGATCTCGGACAGGTCGTCCCGCACCGTGGGCTCACCGCCGTTCAGCTGAATGTTGAACTTGCGCTCTTCACCGAGCTCGATAAGGCGGTCGAGCCAACCGTCAATCACAGACAGCGGCGGATCAGAACCGTCCTCCTTTCCCGCCGAAGCAAAACAATACGGGCAGCGCTGATTGCAGCGATCCGTCACGTTCAACAGCACGCAACAGGCTGTCATCAGATGATTTTCACAGACCCCGCAATGGTACGGGCACTCCGTGTTCAAAATAGCTGAAGCGTCCGTACCCTCCGCTGCAAACGCTCCGTGCGCGCCCTTCGTCACCGGAATGCGAGGCGGCACATTTACAGATTCAAACGCCGTCCAGCGCGCAAACGCCGCCGCGTCTTCCGACGCAAGCACACGGAAACCGCCGTGCTCCGGACAGATTTTCCGGATATAGACGCGTCCGTCTTCCTCACTATACGCCGCCGGTATGGGTTTCCCGCAAACCGGACAGATACTTTGAAAACCTTTGCGTTCCATTATGATTATGGTTTTATACGCCTCACAAACAACTGCCCACTTGTTCAGGCAGCGCTTCCTATGCGCTCCGCGATTAGCCGGCCCGCCTCCGCGGTTCCGACCTTCGTCATTCCTTCCACATAAATATCCGGCGTCCGGTTGCCCGCGAGCAGGAAGCCGTCCACCGCCTGTTCGACCGCAATAGCTTCTTCCAACATCCCGAACGAATACCGCAGCATGAGCGCGGCGGAGAGGATCGTTGCGATCGGGTTTGCCAGATCCCGGCCCGCGATATCAGGCGCGGAACCGTGGATCGGTTCATACAACCCGAACGTCCCGTCGCCGAGGCTCGCGGAAGGCAGCATCCCGATAGAGCCTGTGATCTGGCTCGCTTCGTCCGAAAGAATATCGCCGAACAGATTGCTCGTTACGATCACGTCGAACTGTTTCGGATCCAGAATAAGCTGCTGCGCCATATTGTCCACATACATATGATTGAGGCGAACTTCCGGGTATTTCACGCGCACCTCCTCCATCACCTGACGCCAAAGCCGGGAGCTATCGAGCACATTTGCCTTGTCCACGCTCGTCACGCGCTTGTTTCGCTTCATCGCCATCTCAAACGCAAGCTCGCCGATGCGCCGGATTTCCACCTCGGAATATTGTTCCACATCGTAAGCGAACCGCCCCGGCGGCAATGTCTTCTCCTTTTTCAGAAAGTCAACAAACCTTCCGAATGCGTTCGCTTCCCCGATCACCTCCGTGCCATGGGAGCCGAAATAAATGCCGCCCGTCAACTCCCGTACGATGAGCAGATCGGCGCCGCTCACGATCTCCGCTTTGAGCGGGGACGCGTCCACAAGCGCCTCGCGTACGGACACAGGCCGAAGATTCGCAAACAGCGCAAGCTCCTCGCGCAGCCCGAGGATCGCCTGCTCCGGGCGCTTCTCCCCCGGCTGGCTGTCCCATTTCGGGCCTCCCACCGCGCCGAGCAGCACCGCGTCCGTCTTCTTCGCCTCTTTCAGCGTCTTCTTCGGAAGCGGCGCGCCCTCCTCGTCAATCGCGGCGCCGCCCGCGAGCAGTTGCTGGGATTTGAACTTATGTCCGTATTTTTTCGCTACCGCGTCAAGCACACCAAGCGCCGCGTCTACGACTTCCGGCCCTACGCCGTCGCCCTTAATAACCGCAATCCTATGATCCATAATCCGCGCCTTATCCTTTCCGACACAAATTCCCTGTGAATAACTTCCTGTTTTTTATCTCCTCGCCTTCACATAGTCCACAAGCCCGCCGCTTTCAATCAGGCCGCGCATGAATTCCGGAAGCGGCTCGGCCTGATAGGTTTCGCCTTTCGTCCTGTTCGCAATCACGCCGCCCGCGAAATCGATTTCGATCTCGTCGCCGGCTTCTATCGCGGACGCCGCCTCGCGCGATTCGAGGATCGGGAAGCCGATATTGAACGCATTGCGGTAGAAGATGCGCGCGAACGAAGGCGCGATGACCGCCGCGAGGCCCGATTCCTTCAGCACGATCGGCGCTTGTTCGCGCGAACTGCCGGAACCGAAATTGCTGCCCGCGACGATCACGTCCCCGGGTTTCACGGTCCGCACAAAATCCGCGTCGATATCCTCCATCGCGTGCTTCGAAAGATCCGCCGGCTCTATGAGATTCAGGTACCGCGCGGGGATGATGACGTCCGTGTCCACATTGTCTCCGTATTTATACGCTTTTCCCATAATCGTTATTTTCCTTTCATAACTTGCCACATCAGATTCGGTGCGATTTTGGTTCTACTACTCTTGCAAAGCTCCGTTTGCAGAGAAATTCGGAGGTTTTAGCACAAAATGACGGTTATGTATGAAAATATTGCCGAAAAAGCCGCAAAACGATGGAAAACAACGGAATTTCGGATAAAAAACATACATAACCGCACATTTGTGCTAAAAACATGCCACATTCCTGTCATAGCGGTAATCATCAGCGCTTTTCTACACCAGCGTCCCCGGATCTGTCAACACACCCGTCACCGCGCTCGCCGCCGCCACCGCCGGGCTCGCCAGATACACCTCGGAACGCGTGTGTCCCATGCGCCCGACGAAATTGCGGTTTGTTGTCGAGACCGCGCGCTCGCCCTCGGCCAATACGCCCATATGCCCGCCCATGCACGGCCCGCAGGTCGGCGGCGAGAAGACGCAGCCCGCCTCCACGAAGATTTCCGCGCAGCCCTTCCGCACGCAGTCGAGATAGATCTGCTGTGTCGCCGGGACGATGATGCAACGCACGCCGTCCGCAACCTTGCGGCCCTTCAGGATCCGCGCCGCCGTTTCCATATCGGAAAACCGCCCGTTCGTGCACGAGCCGATCACCGCCTGATCGATCTTCACGGAAAGCGCCGCCGCTTCGTCGATCGTCTTCGTATTGCCCGGAAGCGAGGGGAAAGCGACCGTCGGACGCAGCGCCGACAGGTCGATTTCAACCACGGAATCATACGCCGCGTCTTCGTCCGCCGCGAACTCGCGCGGATGCTTCTCCATTCCGGGCGCTGTGCACGGATGCGCCGCGAGATATTCCCGCGTGCGCGTGTCCACGGGGAAGATCCCGTTTTTCGCGCCTGCTTCGATCGCCATATTCGCGATCGTAAACCGGTCGTCCATCGAAAGCGCTGCCACGCCGTCCCCAGCGAACTCCATCGATTGGTACAGCGCGCCGTCCACGCCGATCCGCCCGATGATCGAAAGGATCACGTCCTTGCCGCTCACCCACTCGCCCGGTTTCCCGCGCAGGACAAACCGGATCGCCGAAGGTACGCGGAACCACGACTTGCCGAGCGCCATGCCCCCGGCTACATCCGTCGCGCCGACGCCTGTCGAAAACGCGCCGAGCGCGCCGTAAGTGCAGGTATGCGAGTCGCCGCCGATGACGACGTCGCCCGCGGTCACAAGCCCCTGCTCCGGCAGAAAAGCGTGTTCGATCCCCACCTGCCCGACTTCATAATAATTTACGATGCCCTTTTCCTTTGCAAATTCGCGCAGCGCTTTTGAAAGCGAAGCCGCCTGAATATCCTTGTTCGGCGTGAAATGATCCGGCGTCAGCACAACCTTCGTGCAGTCAAAAACATCGCCGCCGCCCATCTTCTCAAATTCAAGGGCTGCGGGCGGCCCTGTGATATCATTCGCGAGACAGACGTCGAGCCCCGCTTCGATGAACTGGCCGGGGTGTACGAAGTCAAGTCCCGCATGCGCCGCCAGGATCTTCTGGGTCATTGTCATAGGTGCTTTGTTCGTCATGCCTGCTTCCCTTTCTTTGCGGATGCCTGACTTTTTTTCTGCGCGGGCGTTCGGTTTTCCTTCTTTGCGGGCGCAGAACCTTCTTCAAAGTATATCTTATTCACCGCGTTGATATAGGCCTTGATACTCGCTTCGATCACGTCGGTCGAGAGACCGCGTCCGGAATATTTGCGTCCCTTCTCGTCCGTGATCACAACGCGCGCATCGCCGAGCGCGTCCTTCCCCTCGGACAGGGAGTCCAACTGGAAGTCTTCGAGTGCAAGCGGCCTTCCGAGGATCTTACCGATCGCGTGAAAAGCCGCGTCGATCGGGCCGTCGCCGCCCGCAACTTTTTCATAAAGACGTCCTTCGCGTTCCAACCGCACGACGGCAGTCGAAGTGATGGTGTTTCCGCTGTTGATCACGAAATTATCAAGTCCGTAGATTTTTGGAACCTGTACCGCTTCTTTCGCGGCGATCGCTTCAATATCCTTGTCATAAACCTGTTTTTTGCGGTCCGCAATTTCCTTAAAGCGCTTGAACGCCGCCTCGAGTTCGCTCGGGGTCAGATTGTACCCGAGCGTCTTCAGCCGTTCCTCAAACGCGTGCTTGCCCGAATGCTTGCCGAGCACGAGATTGTTGCGCTTGAGTCCGATCACCGTCGGCGTCATGATTTCGTAGGTCGCCGCGTTCTCCAGCACGCCGTGCTGATGGATGCCCGATTCGTGCGCGAACGCGTTGTCGCCGACAATCGCTTTGTTCGGCGGGATCTTCACGCCGGTAATGCGCGACAGAAGGCCGGAACTGCGCATGATCTCAGTCGTATCGACCCCGGTCTCCACCTTGTAAATATTTTTGCGTACATAAAGCCCCATCACGATCTCTTCCAGCGCCGCGTTGCCCGCGCGCTCCCCGATTCCGTTGATGGTGCATTCCGCCTGCCGCGCGCCGCCGAGTATCGCGGACAGCGAGTTCGCGACCGCGAGCCCGAGGTCGTCGTGACAGTGCGCCGAGACGGTGATCTTTGCGAGCTCCGGGACGCGTTTATGAATCTCCTTGAAAAATTTTTCATGCTCCTCCGGTGTCGTGTAACCGACCGTATCCGGCAGGTTGATCGTGGTCGCGCCCGCCCGGATAGCCGCCTCGACAGCCTTCGCGAGGAAATCCATCTCCGTACGCGTCGCATCCTCGGCGGAAAACTGGACATTCGCGCAGTATTTTTTCGCGTACGCGGTCATTTGCGCCACGCGCTCAAGCACCGCTTCCGGCTTCATCTTGAGCTTGTATTTCATATGCAGTTCGCTTGTCGCGAGAAAGAGATGGATGCGCGGGTCCGCCGCGCCTTTCACCGCTTCCCACGCCGCGTCGATATCCTTCTTGTCGGCGCGCGCAAGACTCGCGACCGTACACTCTTTTATGGTCTCCGCGACGGTCTTCACCGACTGAAAATCTCCGGGAGAGGAGATCGCGAAACCGGCTTCGATCACGTCCACACCCATCCGCTCGAGTTGCTTCGCCATCTCAATCTTTTCTTTGAGATTCATGCTCATGCCCGGCGACTGTTCCCCGTCGCGCAGCGTCGTATCGAAGATGATTACCCGATTGCTCTTTGCCATGCCTTTCACTCCTTTGCCTGTGTTTCCGATAACATAAGTCCCCGAAGCGTCTTGCTTCGGGGACAGGTGCCCTCGTCTGTCGCGTCTTCCCTCGCTTCTATGGTATTCCTATCATAACATTCAAGCTTTCAAATGTCACGATTGAAACACTACGGAATTCGCATAGGAAAAAGCGGCTTTTATTTCAAACACACGAATGTATCATCGGTTCATGAAAATCTATTTTCAATTCTAAAATCTTTTTTTCGATCTGGTTGATAACCCTGATAAATTCCTCATCACTTTTGCCCGTCGGATCATCCAACCCCCAATCTTCTCGATGTTTACACGGTAAAAATGGACATTCGACGTTGCAGCCCATCGTAATCACAACATCCACGGGAGGAATGTCAGTCAACAATTTGGAATACTGTGTATTTTCCATGTCGATGCCGTATAATTGCTTCATCAACCGGACGGCGTCCTGATTGATCTGCGGCTTTGTTTCTGTTCCTGCCGAGTAGCAATCGAACATGTCGCCCGCAATATGGCGGCATAGAGCTTCGGCAATTTGAGAACGACATGAGTTATGTACACAGATAAAAGCTATTTTTACTTTACTTCCACTCATCACGCATCCTCCTCAGCAACACCCGTCGCCGCAATCACAAGAAGGCTCTTTGCCTGTGAACCAACCCATGATAACAGCCGCCGCACAGCCTACGCCGGCGTTGACTTCAAGCGCGTTCGCGGGACAGTTCAAGACGCATGCCCCGCATTCCATGCAAGAATTCTTGTCGAGGATTCGCGCCTTTTTATCAGCAATTTCAAACACGCCGTGCGGGCAGACTTCCGTGCATTTTCCGCATCCGATACATGTATCGGGATCGAGGGTAAGCGTTGAAACGTTTTTCAGATATTTAAGCATTTTATCTATACTCCTATCCGACTAAGTGATTTATGAGAATGAGTACGGCACCGGCAACCCCGGACCCGATGATAAACGGCAGAGCGATTTTCATTTCTTTCAATACGCCCGACGGAGACGTATACGGAGTACAGCCGGTAAAGTTCATCGCGAGATAAGCCGCGACCGCTGGAAACAGGAGCAGATATCCGATTACCGCAAGCCATTGTACCGGCATGAGCCATCCAAACAGCCACAGGGCGGCTGCCGTCCAGACCAACCCCAATATCCAGCCTTTCCCCGAAAGCGCTCTGCCGGGGAGTATCGGAAGCAAAGCCGGAGTGAGTACGGATCCCACGATAATCGTCCCGACAAAGACGCAAAAATCATACACTCCAAACGGTTTCGCGGCGAACAGGTTGACCAGAAACAGAACGCCGAAGATCATCAACAGCGGCTTCAGTGTTTCTGCCAATTCCACCGGCGTCAATACCAGCCGGTCTCTGAGCGTGAATTTGACCGTCCGCATTTCTTTTGTCGCTTCATAGCCGGACGCGATGAATGCCCTGATGTCGTCTGCCCGCACAGAGCCATAAAGGACGGAAAAGCCCGTGCGCCGCGTCACTTCATGGGCGCTCACGCCGACGGCTCCCAGTTGCGGCAGAATCAGCCGTTTGTGCGCGACGACTTCGGACAACCCTGTCATCTGTATGCGGTCGATCAATTCATCCGTCCCAAAAGTGCCTTTCCCCGCCGCGCACCAGACATTGACGCCTTTTGTATCGAGGATCAGCAGCCAGCAATCCAGCCCGGCAAGGTTTTTCCGCAAAGTATCAAACGTCAGCTTATAATTCGCGCTTACCAGCACGGGCGAATTTTCATCCGGCCCGCCGACCGCATAAAGCCCCGGTTCGACTCGATAATTCGTGCGTCCGACGCCCCAGCGAACCTTGAAAGCGCCCCAATGATCCCGGAATGTAAGCGATGTTGATATGTTTACCGCTTGCCCTGTACTCTCTGAGCAGCAGCAACTATTTTCTGAACAGCAAGTTTGACTCATACATTTAACTCCTTGTCAAAATATTTTCTTTTGAGCCATAAGGCCAGATTGACAAGCGAGATCATTACAGGGACTTCTATCAGTGGCCCGACCACCGCCGCAAACGCCTGATCGGACGCGATGCCGAACACCGCGACCGCAACTGCGATAGCAAGTTCAAAATTGTTGCTGGCGGCTGTAAATGAGAGCGTTACGGTTCGTTCATAACTGAATCTCTGTTTATAAGAAATAAAGAAACTGACAAGAAACATAACGGCGAAATAAATCAGCAGCGGAATTGCTATCCGGACTACAACCAGCGGTGATTGAATAATATTTTGGCCTTTGAGCGTGAACATAGCAATAATGGTATACAACAGTGCGATCAGCGCAACAGGTGAGATTTTAGGTATAAACGCTTTCTCGTACCATTCCTTTATTTTTACCCGTATCAGAATGAACCGGGTAAAAAAGCCCAACACAAACGGGATACCAAGATAAATCAGGACGCTTTTTGCTACGCTCCAAATGGACACATTGACAACCTCACCGCCCCACGACAGCCCGAGCCATTTCGGAAGGACAGTGATAAACAGATAGATATAGACCGAGTAAAAAATGATTTGAAAAATTGAGTTGAGAGCGATCAGCGCAGCACAGTATTCATTGTCGCCTTTCGCCAGCGTGTTCCAGACAATCACCATTGCGATACAACGAGCCAACCCGATCATAATAAGACCGATAGCGTAGTTCGGCATATCCGGCAAAAACAGTATGGCAAGCAAGAACATGAGGATCGGACCGATAACCCAATTTTGAATGAGAGAAAATCCGAGTACCTTTTTATTTCTCGCAACCTTACCGATTTCCTCATATTTAATTTTGCAAAGCGGCGGATACATCATCACAATCAGTCCGACGGCGATAGGCCATGAAATTGTGCCGGAACTCATGCTCTCCAATGAGTTTGAAAGGCCCGGCGCTGCGTAGCCGAGCAGGATGCCGACGCCCATTGCCGCGAAAATCCACAGCGTAAGAAAACAATCCGGAAACGATAATTTGGATTTACTCATTGCAGTCCTCCGGTTTACATGATTCGCAAATACAAGCCTCTTTATTAGCTGTAATCAAATAAAGAAAATTTTTCATATTTTGCACCTGAACGGGAACCAGCGAATAATATGTCCACTTGCCTTCTTTTCGCCCGGTTACCAATCCGCAGTCGCAAAGAGCTTTCATGTGGTGTGAAAGCGTCGGCTGCGTTATTCGGAACTTTTCTAAAATCACGCAGGCGCAAAGTTCGCCGCAGGAAAGCATATCCACGATCATAAGTCTATTCGGGTCAGACAATACTTTGAAAAATTGAGCATACTCTTTATACTTTTCGTTCATTCCATCACCTCACATAGATTAACGTCTATATATACTTTACGCAATACATAGATGATTGTCAATATATTTTTAACAAAACACCAACATTTCTTTTGCCAGCCGAAGCGGATCTTTTATGGTTTTTCGTGATCTAAAATGAGATATGAATTGTCGTTCCGACGTCCGGCTTGCTTTTTACTGAGATGGTTCCGCCATGAAAGGCGACAATATGCTTGACGATGGACAGCCCCAAGCCTGTCCCGCCGGTTTTCTTCGACCGCGACGGATCCACGCGATAAAATCGTTCAAATATCCGATCCAAATGCTTCCGCTCGATGCCTATACCTGTATCAGTCACCAATATATTTGTCTTGTCGTGATTTTGAATCAGATCGATTTTGATCTTCCCGTCCGGTTTGTTATATTTGATACCATTATCGATGAGATTGTACAACAGCTCAAACATCATGTCGCGATTTGCCGTAACGATGACCGGCGCGTCCGGAACTTCGATTGCAATATTTGCACCGCTGGCACGCTCTTTCAGGCTGTCGGCCGCTTCACGGGCCAACTCGGCGAGATCGAACCCGGAATAATTTTTCGATCCGTTTGATTCGTCAAGCTGTGACAATTTGATAATATCCTCGATCAATGTAACCAGCCTGGCGGACTCGTTCTTTATTTTTTCCGCCATGCCGATTATATCCTCGTTCTTGGCAAGGCCGTTTTCGATCAAATCCGCATAGCCGGAGATAATCGTAAGTGGAGTCTTTAGTTCGTGTGAAACATTCGCAGAAAATTCCCGGCGCAGTTTCTCGGCTTCGGCCTTTTCGGTAATGTCAAGGAAAAGAATCAGAACGCCATTGTCCGCCGGACTGAAAAGAATCTGATACGTTCGGGCCGAGATTTCGTGGATCCATTCGTTGCTCCGGCCTGAAAGCGCCTGATTGAGATGTTCCGGAATGTCGACGTGCCGGATTGCTTCCAGAATGTTTTTTCCGATGTAGGATTCGTCGATGCCAAGAATGGTATGAGCGCTTCGGTTGATCGACTGCATCCCGCCATCCCCGTCCACCAGGATCAGCCCCTCGTTCATGCTCTTGGACAGTGCTTCAAGCAGTGTTTTTTCTTTTAGAATTTCATCAAGCCGTTCGTTCAGCTGCGCTTTCTGATCCTGAATATACCGGATGAACGGCGACAGTTCATCATAGACAACGCTGTCCTCGTCAAAAATGGCGCGGTTCATCGAACCGGTTATTTTTTTTGTAAGCCGGCCTGCCGCCAGGCGACAGGATACGAGGACAATCACAACGACACCGATATAGATGGGGAGAATGATTTCATAAATATTCTGCCGGAAAGAATCCGAATTGAGAACAAAAATCAACAGCACAGACATCAAAAGTACACAGCAGAATGCGACAATCAGCATATAGGTTGTAGTCTTCCTGCGCATGGTCAGTCGCCGCTTTCCGCTTTATAGCCTACGCCGCGTACAGTTTTGATGATGTCGCCGCCATCGCCCAATTTGTGCCGCAGGGTTTTGACATGCATATCGACGGTTCTTGTTTCGCCCTCAAAGTCGGTCCCCCAAATTTGCAGCATGATCTTGTCCCGACTGAGAACGGTTCCCTGATTTTCCATGAACAGCCGCAAAAGTTCAAATTCTTTATACGTAAGGGAAGCGGTTTCACCGCAGACGGTCACGGTACGTTTTTCCGGGTATAAGGCTACGAGGCCAATCTCGATCAATTCGACGGGGCCTTCCGCCGCAGCGCTCCTGCGCAAAACGGCTTTGATCCTTGACGTGAGTTCCAGGATCGAAAACGGTTTTGTGATATAGTCGTCAGCACCCAGATCGAGGCCTTTGACGCGGTCAAACTCGCCTGTCTTCGCCGTCAACATGATGACCGGAAGCGCTCGGGTCCGGTTATCGGACTTCAGTCCGTTTAGAATCGAAATGCCGTCTTCTCCGGGAAGCATGATATCCAAAAGCACCAGATCGGGCATTTCAGACCGGATAGCCCGCCAGAAATCCGAAGGGTGCGAAAATCCGGTCACCTCAAATTCGGACTTGAGCGTGTAGAAAACAAGTTCCCGGATGTCCTCATCATCTTCAACCACGTAAATTTTTTTCATCGTCACCGCCTGCACATCCTATAAAATACGGATGTTTTTGTGCTCTCCGGTAACAGAGAAGATCACCCATTCGGCGATATTCACAGCGTGATCGCCGATGCGCTCAAAATATTTCGCGATCATGAGCAGATCCATCGCCTGCCCACCGTTTTCGATATCTTCCTGAATCAGCGCGAGCAGATCTTCTTTTACATTGCAGAACAACTCGTCAACCTTGTCGTCCGTAGCAATGACTTCTTTCGCGAGCGCGTCGTCTTTCATGACAAAGGCATTCAGGCTCTTCGTCACCATTTCCGTTGTCACATTGGCCATCTGTGGGATATGCTCCAGTTTTTTGATATAGACATCGCCCGCAAGCAGGATCGTGATTTCCGAAATATCCTCCGCGTGATCCCCGATCCGTTCCATATCCGTGATCATCTTGAGAACCGCAGAAACCTGCCGCAGGTCGCTCGCCACCGGCTGTTGCCGCATGATCAAATTCAAGCAGACATGCTCGATCTCCTTTTCAAGGCTGTCGATTTCGCTGTCATACTGAATGGTCTTTTCCGCGAGTTCCCTATCCTGCGTCAGCAGCGCCTGCGCCGCCATCTGTATCGCGTTTTCAATGGAGGCACCCATCTTCAGGAGCAGACGGTTCATTTCGGCTAACTGTTCGTCGTACTGCGTGCGCATCATCCAAACCTCCCTGTTATGTAATCTTCCGTTCGTTTTTCTTTCGGCGCGGAAAACATCTCTTCCGTACCGCTGTATTCCACCAACTCACCTAGCAGGAAAAACGCAGTTGTATCGCTGATCCTGGCGGCTTGCTGCATATTATGTGTCACGATGATAATCGTGTACTCCTTTTTCAATTCTGAGGCAAGCTCTTCGATCTTCCCTGTGGATATAGGATCCAGGGCGGAAGTCGGTTCGTCCATCAACAACACTTTCGGTTCCACCGCAAGCGCACGCGCGATACAGAGCCGCTGCTGCTGCCCGCCCGACAGCGCCATCGCCGATTTTTTCAGGCGGTCTTTCACCTCATCCCAAAGCGCGGCCCCCCGCAGGCTCTGCTCGACGATCTCGTCCAGTTTATTTTTGCTTTTTTGGCCATGGATCCTGGGTCCGTAAGCAACGTTATCGTAAACGGACATCGGAAACGGGTTTGGTTTCTGAAAGACCATTCCGACGCGTTCCCGCAGTTCCGTTGGGTCAACGGTCTTCGAATAAATATCTTCATTCTCCAGCAGGATTTTCCCCTCAACCCGACAGCCATCGATCAAATCGTTTAAGCGATTCAGGGTTTTCAGGAAGCTCGACTTACCGCAGCCTGACGGCCCGATCAAAGCTGTGATGCGGTTTGCGCCAACATTCAGATCGATCGATTTCAAGGCTTGGAAATCGCCGTAAAAAAGGTTCAGTTTTTGTACTTCAATGCAGTTGTTCATCATTGGTATCTATATAACGCCTCCTCAAATTTCGCCGGCATTTTTTTGCAGATGGCGTCCAAGGGCCCTGGAACCCAAACTGAAAGCAAATACCAATATAATCAACATGGCAGCCGAAAGATCGGCGATTTGCTGTGAGTTTGCGGCGATCCCCTCGGTTTTGATTGCCCATATATGTACAGATAATGTATCCGCAGGTCGGAAAGGATTGAGCGGGGAAGTGATGCTGGTCGGGTTCCAGTTATTGAAGTTGATGTCCGAACTCATGCCGGAGGTGTAAATCAGCACGGCAGCTTCACCGAAACCGCGTCCTGCAGCCAATATCACACCGGTCATAATTTGCGGGATGCTCGCTTTCAGCAGCACATGGACAACCGTCTGCCAGCGAGTCGAGCCGAGTGCGATACTGCCGTCATAATAGCTCCGGGGGATAGAGCGCATCGCATCCTCAGTGGTCCGGGCAATAAGCGGAATATTCAAGATGGCGAGGGAAAGCGCGCCTGCCAAAAGATTCCATTTAGAGTGCGTCATCTGGATAAAAACCAAAAACCCGAACAGGCCGACGATGATCGACGGGAGCGACGACAAGGTTTCGATGCAAGTGCGGATAACCGCGATCAGCGAACCTTTTCCGGCGTATTCCGCCATATAGATGCCGGTAAACATCCCGATTGGAACAGTGATGAGCAGTGACAGGAATACCAGGTAGATTGTATTGAAAAGCTGCACGCCGACGCCGTCTCCCGAAAACGAAAGCAAATCGGGTGAGGCGGCCAGCACGCCTTTGTACAAAATATAGATTGTTATGGACGCAAGCAGCAACACAAAAAAAGCAGCGATTCCGTACAGGACACCGGTCGCAACCCGGTCCGCCTGCTTTGCCGAACGGTTTTTATTCATAGCTCATTCCTCTTTCTGCCCAGCACGCGAATCAGTATGATAAACCCGAAGGAAATCAGCAACAACAGGAAGGCCATCGACCACAGTGCGTCGTTGTATTCGCTGCCATTCACCGTATTGCCCATGTTGGCTGTGATGACAGCGGTCAGCGTATTGGTCGGCGAAAGCAAACTGTCGACGAAACGGGTACTTTGTCCGACAACCATCGCTACAGCTAGGGCCTCGCCGAAAGCCCGGGCAAGTCCGAGCACGATCCCGGTTAGAATACCAGGCATCGCCGAACGTAACTTGATATGCCAAACCATCTGCCAACGGGTCGATCCCAACGCATAGGAAGCGTCGCGGTATTCGGCAGGGATCGCCTGCATCGCATCAGTGGCGACGCTCGCGATCGTCGGAAAGATCATAACGGCCACCACGATGGAAGCAGCCAAAACACTGAAACCGAAAGGCAGGTTAAAGACATTCGCGATAAACGGCACCAAGACCGTGAGGCCAATCCAACCGTATACGACCGATGGAATACCAACAAAGATCTCCAAAACGGGGCGCAGAAAGCGGCTTCCGATTTTCGGAGAAATATCACTGATGAAGATTGCCATCGCAATGGCAAAAGGTGTCGCGATCAAAAGCGCGAAACCGCTTACCGTAAGGGAGCCCACGATGAAAATCGCCGCGCCAACCGTCCCGCTTTGACCGGCTTCGCCGGGATTCCAGTTTGTAGAAAACAAAAACTCGGCCACGGAATGGCCGTAGTTCAGAAATGTTGCGCTTCCTCTGTATCCAAGAAATCCCAGAATCGTCAGCGCCAGAAGAATGATGAATATGCCGAAGATTGTTACAAGCGTTCGTCCGGCGTACTCTGTCCTCCATTTTTTATTCAGGAGAGGCTGATTCAATCTCTTTTGTGTAAAATCCTTGTCGCTTGCATATGCCATTTATTAATCAACACTCCCTATTTTTCTGCATTTCTTATTATCAAACAGCCGCCGCGCATGAGCGCGACGGCCGCCCGATACGAGTTTATTTATTCTGCCTTATCTGGATTTCGCAGCGTCCGCGTTCAATTTGCTGGGGTCGCCGTAACCCAGCGTTCCCGCCTGCGTCAGCATGGTCGGCGTCATCATGTAATCGAGGAAAGCCTGTGTTTGCGCGTTTGGCTTGCCGTTCGTATACATATGCTCATAGCCCCAGACCTGATATTTATCATTATAGATATTCTCGTAGGTCGGGTCAACACCATCGATTTGGACCGTCGCGATATTTGCACTTGCAACATTCAGATAGGAAAGCGCCAGATATCCGATTGTACCTTTCGTGTTCCCGACTGTCGTCAGAAGAGCATTGGAGTCATCTGTCTGAAGAGAGGTGTCGCCTTCAACGCTGCTCTGTCCGCCCAGAGCCCATTTTGTAAATAACGCGCGTGTACCGGAAGACGTGGGGCGGTTGACGATCGTAATCTGCTCGTCCGGACCGCCGACTTGTTTCCAATTGTTGGTCGTCCCATTGAAAATCGCTTTGAGCTGATCCGATGTAAGGGTCTTGACCGTCGCGGCCACGTCGGCGTTTACGATGACTGCCACACCGATGAGACATACCTTGTGATCCGTCAGTTTGGCCGCGTCACCGGCGTCAAGTTTTTCTGCGGCGTAGACATCCGAGTTGCCAATATCCACTGTGCCAGCCAAAACATTATTGAGACCGGTACCCGAACCGCCGGCGGCAATGGTCATCGAAACGTTCGGATTCGCAGCTTTGAACTGGTTGGCGGCGATGTTGACCAGCGGATAGAGTGCCGACGAACCGGAAGCCGAAATGCTACCGGAAACATTGGCCGCGGGCGCAGGCGCGGCCTGCGATGCCGAGCCTCCGGCAGTTGGCGCGGAACCGGCGGGAGTTGTTGCCGCAGGGCTGTTGTTGGTTGTCTGACCGCCGGACGCATTGGAACTGCCGCAGGCCGAAAGCGTTCCGACCAGCAGGACCAATGCGAGTATGACAAGTGCTAATTTTTTCATTTTTTCTCCTTTAAACCTCTTTAATTTCTTTTCCTCTAACGAATTTTTTCATTCACGTGCGAAAGGTATTTTCGCTTGTATATTCAGCATACGGCGGCAATGTAAAATCTGCATGCACGTTTGTGTAAAATCTTTGTAAAATCGTGCATGCTATCTTTGGATAGTTTCGCGTTTGTACAAACAAAAATACGTTGATTATTTTTCTTCGCTTTTGTGTTCGCGCATATATTCCTCGATAGCGGTCACCAGCGCAGCCATATCCGAAGGGTAGACGTCTCCGATATTGCCCAGCCTAAATGTCGGAAGGTCGGTCAGCTTCCCCGGATAAATGATGAATCCTTTTGATTTCAGCGCCGCATACAGCTTTGAAAAATCAAAATCTCCAAGGTCGAATGTGGTAATAATGTACGATTGATGTTCCGGTGCAACAATGGAACGTATTCCGAGTTTTTCAAGCCCTTGCGTCAAAACTTTGTGATTCTTTATATACCGCTTCCGGCGGGCAGGCAAACCGCCTTCCTTCTTGTATTCGTCAATCGCCTGCCGCAGGGCCAACAGCACATTCGTAGGCGATGTAAAACGGAATTTTCCGCCGCCTGCGTATAACCCCTGATACTGATCATGCAGATCCAGGCTGTGAGACGTGGAATTGCCTCCGCATTCTTTCAAAAGCGATTTCTTTGCGATCACAAACGACAAGCCGGGCAGTCCCTCCAGGCATTTGTTTGAACTTGCCGCCAGCGCGTCGATATCAAGCCCGGGCATGTCGATTTCATAGGCGGCAAAACTGGACATAGCGTCCACAAGCACTTTTTTGCCGTATGATTTCGCCAGCTTTGTGATTTTCTCAAGAGGATTCAGCACGCCGCTGGTGGTTTCGCAGTGGACAAACACCACGGTGCCGATGTCCCCATCGGATTGCAGTTCCTTCTCGACGGCTTCCGTGTCCACGGGCAGCGTCATGTCAAATGCCAGGGTTTCATAACTCCTGTGAGCGTCTTTCGCAATGGTCAGCATACGCTTGCCGTATTCCCCGTTGACCAGAAACAGAATTTTCTCCTCTTTCGGTATGAGGCAGTTTATCATAGCCTCCACAGCATAGGAGCCGCTGCCCTGCAAGAGAACCGTGGCGTAACTGTCGTTCGCGGCGATTTGGGTGATGTCGTTCAGCACGGTGGTTGTGATCGATTTATACTCGTCGTCCCATGTGCAGTGATCGGTGAACATAGCGCGCTTGACCGAATCCCTCGTTGTCAGCGGGCCCGGGGTCAGCAGTTTGCGCGGGACGCTCTGTTCAAGACGGCGGTTGATATCGACAATCACCTCCGAAAGCCCGCTCATATCGTCAATTATATAATCCGCCCCGGCCTTGTAATACGCTGCGCGGACGGCCGCCTTGCGGCAGGTCAGTTCTTCCGATGGCAAGGCGGCGACTTCTTTGCGGTTAAGCCCCAACTCGGAAGAGCCCATAATGACGCCTACCGTCCAGCAATCGGCGGCTTTCCCCTCTTCAATATCTGCCGCCGTGTCCCCGACTTTTACGGCTTCCCGGGGATCTGCGATATCAAATTGCATGAGGTTTTGCCAAATCATATACGGATACGGCCTGCCTTTGGCGGCTTGATCCGGCGTGACGCAAAAGTCGGGCGCGTATCCCGCCTTTGCCGCTTTCGGCAAAACTTTTTCCATCATGATCGAGGTATATCCTGTGGTTGAACCGATCTTGATCCCCTGTCGCCGCAGCGCGGCCGCCGTTTCCGCCACATGCGGCAGGACGTCGCAATATTGTTCGACGACGGCAAACATCATTTCCTCAAAAGCATCGTAAGCCTCTAAGATCTGTTCCTCGGAAATTGGCTGATCGAGCATGGCGGCAATAGCTCTTGTGTGATCGAGTTTTGCGATTCCCATCGGTTTGCGCGCCATTTCCGCCGTTATATCGACGCCGATCCTGCGGAACCCGTCGATAAATCCTTCTACCGGGGCCACACTGCCGTAGTCCACTGCGGTGCCTGCCCAATCAAAAATAACAGCTTTGATCATAATCTTCCTCCTTTATAAATCCTTGATTTTCTCTTCCGATTAGGGCTTCCACTCCGCTTTCATCGGATA
>WRFF01000003.1 GCA_009778945.1 Clostridiales bacterium
AAAGGCAAAGAACAGATCGTCTTCACCTCGATCCCGTACCAGATCAACAAGAGCAATCTGCTCGAAAAGATGGGCGAGCTTGCGCGCGAAAAAAAGATCGAAGGGATCGCCGAAGTGCGCGATGAGTCGAGCATGGAAGGCATCCGCATCGTGGTCGAGCTGAAGCGTGAGGCAAACCCGCAAATCACGCTGAACCGGCTGTTCAAACAGACGCAGCTCCAGGCGAGTTATTCGATGATCCTGCTCGCGCTTGTGGACGGGCAGCCGCGCGTACTCAATCTGCGCGAGATTCTCGTGCATTATCTCGAACATCAGCAGGATATCGTGACGCGCCGGACGCGCTTTGATCTGAAGAAAGCCGAAGCGCGCGCACATATCCTGGAAGGCCTGCTCATCGCGCTGATGAATATCGATGAGGTTATCAAGACAATCCGCGAGAGCTACGACAATGCGAAAGAACGGCTCATGGAGCGCTTCCGCCTAAGCGATCTGCAGGCGCAGGCGATCCTTGAGATGCAGCTGCGCCGTCTGCAGGGACTTGAAAAGGAGAAGCTTGAAAACGAGTACGCCGAGCTGAAAAAAATGATTGCGTATTACCAGGATCTGCTTTCCGACGAAGCGAAGATTATGGGCGTTGTCAAAACCGAGCTGATCGAAATCCGTGACAAATGGGGCGACAAGCGGAAGACGCAGATCGTCGCGGCGAGCGCTGAAATCGAGGACGAGGATCTCATCGAAGAGAGCCAGGTCGCGATCACGCTCACCCATTTGGGGTATATCAAGCGCATCGACGCGGACGAATACAAAATCCAGCACCGCGGCGGCAAGGGCATCAAAGCGCTGACGACGCGCGAGAACGATTTCGTACGCGATCTCATCATCACGTCGACGCACGATTATCTGATGTTCTTTACAAACACCGGAAAGGTTCATAAAATAAAGGCGTATGAGATTCCCGAAGCGCAGCGGACGGCAAAAGGCACGCCCGCGATCAATTTCCTGAACCTCATGCAGCGCGAGCGTATCACAGCGCTCATGCCGATCCGCGAATTTCCGGAAAACCGTTTCCTCATCTGCGTGACGAAGAAGGGAACGATCAAAAAGACGCCGCTTTCCCAATACGATACAAGCCGAAAGAACGGGCTGATCGCAATCGCGCTGCGGGACGGCGATGAGATGATCGGCATCAAACAGAGTTCGGGCAGCGATCTCGTGATCCTGGTCACGAAATTCGGAAAGAGCATCTGCTTCCATGAGGAAGATGTGCGCAGTATGGGCCGGGTCGCCGGAGGCGTGCGCGGCATCCAGCTCGAAGACGGCGACGAAGTGATCGCGATGGATCTGGTGCAGCCCGAAGAGCAGCTCCTTGTCGTGACGCAGTTCGGCTACGGCAAGAAGACAAACGTGAGCGAATACACCGTACAGCGGCGCGGCGGCATGGGCCTTCTGACCTACGACAAGAAAAAGATCGTGAAGACAGGCGAACTGATCGGCGCTTGCACAGTGGAAGAAGGCGACGAAATCATGCTGATCAATTCCGACGGGATCCTCATCCGCATCGGCGCGAACGACGTGAGCAAGCTCGGCCGCGCGACGCAGGGCGTGAAGATCATGAAGGTCGGCGAAGAAGCGCAGATCATCGCAATGGCGAAGGTTGCAAAGGAAGAAGACGAAGTGTAGAGGAGGTAAAATTGTGGCGATTTCTATCCAGGTCACCGATAATGCGGCGGAGAAACGATGGGATATAAGCCTTGCGGGCGAAGTAGACATCGCGACCGCGCCTTCGGTTCGTGAGCGCCTTTCCGCTGCACTTGCGGAGAAAAAACAGAATATCCTGATCGACCTTACCGATCTCGATTATATCGATAGCACAGGCCTCGGCGTAATCATCAGCGTTTACGGAGGAATCCGCGCGGACGGATTGTCCGTCAAGTTGAAAAACCCGAAGGCCGGCGTAAGAAAATTGCTGTCAATCTCCGGATTTGATAAGTCGTTATTGTAGGCAAAGGGGGAAATAAAATGACCGACATCCTGAATATGACCGTTCCGGGCAAGCCGGAATATGTGGCGACAGTGCGTATGACCGCCGCGGCGCTCGCGATGAACGCAGGCTTTGATATCGAAGCGATCGAAGATATTAAGGTTGCGATCTCCGAAGCGTGTACGAACATCATTCTGCACGGCGACGAACCGGGTACGTCCGAAGAACTGCATTTGGAGAAAACAAAATACGAAGTGCGTTTTGAGATCGACGGCGACGAACTTTCCATTTATGTGGAGGATCACGGTGTCGGCTACGATCCGGGGCGCTATACCGATCCGGTACCCGGTGAAATAAAATCCGGAGGCCTCGGAATTTTCATCGTGAAAACGCTGATGGACGAGGTCGATATCCGTTCGCAAATAGGTGCGGGTACCTATATCTGCATGAAAAAATACCGGCGTCCGGCGTCCGCCGCAGTTTAAGAACGGCGCGGGCGGCGGTTTGGAGGAACCAAAAAACAACATGGCGCAAGAACCGGAACACGCGCAACACGCGCAGGGCCAGGATACAGAAGCGCTGTTTCGGCAGTATGTGGAAACGAAATCGACGGAGATCCGCAACGAACTGGTCGAACGCCATCTCGATCTCGCGGAGATCCTCGCACACAAGTATTTAAATCATGGTGTCGAACTCGATGACCTGATCCAGGTTGCGAGTTACGGACTTTTGCTCGCAGTCGAACGGTTTGATCCGGACCGCGGCATCAAATTTGTAACGTTTGCGACGCCGACGATCATCGGAGAGATTAAAAAATATTTTCGGGACACAACGTGGTCCGTTAAAGTCCCGCGCCGGCTCAAAGAGATCGCAATACGTATCCCCTTGGCGAAAAAAGAGCTGGAAGAAACGCTTCAGTATATTCCGACTGTTCAGGAACTCTCCGATTTTATGAACGTATCGGAAGAAGAGGTCTTGGAAGCGCTCGAAAGCAGCCGCGCGTATACGGCTTATTCGATCGACCACCCAAATATGCAGGAGCCGGAAGAAGATGCGGAAAGCGGTTATAACAATTATTTTGAACGGCATCTCGGCGACGAGGAAAAGGGTTACGAATCTTTCGAACTCTCCAGCGTTCTCGACATTGTTCTGGGTGGGCTCTCGGAACGTGAGCGGGATATCTTGAAAAAACGGTTCCTGCAGGAAATGACGCAGAGGGATGTTGCCAAGGCGCTTGGCGTCAGCCAGATGACCGTTTCACGCATTGAAAGAGCCGTGCAGGAAAAATTCCGTGCGGAATACAACCGGTGAAAAGCCGGGGCGCAGGGCAAAAAAGAAAGTGCTGATTCAAGAAACTGAATGAAAAATTTGGAGGACAAATGACAGACAAGAGATTACGGGTATTTTCGGGGGTGCAGCCCACGGGCAATATTCATATTGGAAATTATTTAGGGGCGCTGCGGCAGTTTGTCGCGCTGCAGGAGGAGAATGACTGTATCTACTGCATCGTCGACCTGCACGCGATCACGATGCCGAAGGATCCGGCGGAACTGCACGCGCATATCCTCGATGTTGCGGCGCTGTATATGGCTGTCGGGCTCGACCCGAAAAAATCGATTCTCTTCGTGCAGTCCGAAGTCCCGGGCCACGCGGAGCTCTCGTGGATACTGACCTGCTGCTCGTATACAGGCGAGCTTTCGCGCATGACGCAGTTTAAGGACAAAAGCCGGGGAAACGAAAGCGCGCCGACGGGGCTCTTCGTCTATCCGGCGCTTATGGCGGCGGACATCCTGCTTTACGACGCGGACGTCGTGCCGGTCGGGCAGGACCAGCGGCAGCATATCGAGCTGACGCGCGATCTCGCGATCCGTGTGAACAACCGCTTCGGCGAAGATACCTTCGTCGTGCCCGAGGGGCGTTTTTTGAAGGAAGGCGCGCGTGTGATGGCGCTCGACGATCCGGCGGCAAAGATGAGCAAAAGCGCCGAGAACGAGATGAGCCGCATTTCGCTTTTGGACGACGACGCGAAGATCAAGAAAGCGATCATGCGCGCGACGACGGATTCTGACGGGGAAATACGGTACGATATCCAGAAGAAGCCGGGGGTCAGCAATTTGCTGGCGATTTACGGCGCGTTTGCGGGGATAAGCGCAGAGGATGTCGCGGCGCGGTATCAGGGGCAGGGCTACGGTACGCTGAAGAAGGACCTGGTCGAGATCACCGTGGACGCGCTGCGCCCGATCAAGGAACGTTTCGCGGAGATCCGGCCGTCAAACGAACTGGCCCGCATCCTGAAAGACGGCGCGGCGCGCGCGGACGCGATTGCGGGACCGGTTCTCGCCCGCGTGAAGGAACGTTTTGGTCTCGGCGTGTAAGCGCGCCGGAGATCATTTGCCGCCAAGCATTCGCATCACATACGTATCGTCGCGCGGGAGTAGAGTGACAGAGAAGAATGCAATCAAATACGGTGCGGTGTTGACCCTATCAAGATTTTCGACTATAATAAATTTGTAATTTAGATTGGTCGAGGTTTTGCCATGTACATCAAACGCGCTATTGAATCTGCCGTGCTTAAAATATCCAAGACTTTTCCCGTTTTGCTGGTGACCGGCCCGAGGCAGTCGGGGAAGACAACACTACTGACCCGGCTTGCGGAAGAGGGGCGGAAATATGTTACGCTGGATGACCCGGATATACGCCGTATGGCGCAAAACGATCCGGCGTTATTCATGCAGCGGTACACGCCGCCAGTGCTTATCGACGAAATTCAGTACGCGCCCGAACTCCTGCCTTATATTAAAATGGCGGTGGATCAAAGTAAGCGTCGCGGCGATTACTGGCTGACCGGTTCCCAGATGTTTCATATGATGAAAAACGTGAGCGAATCCTTGGCCGGCAGGGTCGGAATCGTCAATCTTCTTGGGCTGTCGCTCAGCGAGATCAACGGGATCGAGTCCGAAACTTTTACTACCGATCCAAAACGATTGACAGAACGGATATGCCAGGTCAAAAAAATGGGATTGAACGATATATTCGGCCTGATTTTCAAGGGCGCCATGCCTGCGCTTTATGATGAGGATCCGCCGGAATTGGAAGACTTCTACCGCTCCTATATCAACACTTATTTGCAGCGTGACATCAAAGACTTGGCCCAGGTTGCCGACGAAATGTCATTCTACAATTTTATGACCATTGTAGCGGCCCGCACAGCAAAACCGGTCAATTATGACGACTTGGCCCGGGACGCGGGTATAAGCGCTCCCACGGCGAAAAAGTGGCTGTCTGTTTTGACGTCGTCTCATTTGGCAGCTTTGGTACAGCCCTATCACAACAATATTTTGAAACGCGCTGTGAAAACCCCTGTGCTTCACTTCCTGGATACGGGACTTTGCGCCTATCTGCTCAAATGGGGCAGTGCCGAAACGCTTGAGGCCGGCCTAATGTCTGGCGCATTTTTCGAAAGTTGGGTGTTTTCCGAAATTTATAAAAGCTATCTTAACGCGGGTAAGGAACCGCCCCTCTACTATTACCGTGATAAGGAGAAGCGGGAGATTGACATTCTGATTTACAGCGACGCCGTCCTATATCCCATTGAAGTAAAAAAAGCAGCTTCACCAGGGAAAGAATCCATCCGAAACTTCAGTGCGCTGAACCCGATGATGGAGCTGGAACAGTTCGGGGAATTGGGACAATTCAAAGTGGAAATCGGATCCGGCGCCGTTATTTGTATGGCAAACGATCTGCTGCCGATAAACCAGAAAAACTGGCTTGTTCCGGCATGGCTGATTTAGGGACAGGGCAAAGGGGCATGAAAACCGGAGGATTTGACAGTTTAATTATTTAAGATATACTAATATTGAATGTTAGAATTTCATAAACAATAGAGAGGTTTGATATGTATATCAAACGGCATATTGAAAAAGCCGTGAAAACACGAGTAAAAGAAAAAGGAGCGATTGTTGTCACAGGAGCAAGACAAGTTGGCAAGACGACTCTGATTGAAAATATGATGCCTGATATAGCACAGATTTCTTTTGACGATTTGTCCGTACGCCAGAGCGCTGTCGCTGAGCCTGCTGCATTTTTACAGCTGAACCCGCCGCCGGTCTTTATCGACGAGGTACAGTATGCTCCTGAAATCTTTCCGTATATCAAAATTGCGTTGGATAAAAGCAAACATAAAGGAGACTTTTTTCTGACAGGTTCTCAAAGCTATGAGCTGATGAAAAACGTTGCTGAAAGTTTGGCGGGCCGGGCCGGTATCCTCAATCTCTTGGGCTTGTCCCTCCGCGAGATGAAAGACGAAAAATGGAACGAGCCGTTCCTCCCCACTCTTGATTATTTGATGCGGCGGAAGGATGCAAAACAAAGCCTCGCGGTAAAAGACATTTGGGGAATCATTCATCGCGGCAGTTTGCCCGAACTGTTTGTCGAAAAAGATTTCAACTGGCAAAATTTCTATGCGGATTATGTCAAAACATATATCGAACGAGATGTTCGCAGTTTGGCGCAGGTGGCCGATGAAATGCAATTCCTGAAATTTATGACCGTCTGCGCCGCCATGACGGGGCAGATGCTGAATCTGGCATCTGTGGCGAGGGATGTTGGGATCAGTGAGCCGACCGCAAAACGGTGGCTTTTAATCCTGAAGGCCAGTGGTGTCATTTATCTGCTAAAACCGTACTCAAACAATGTCATCAAGAGAGCTGTGAAAACACCAAAGCTTTATTTTCTGGATACGGGGCTGGCGGCGTATCTGACACGCTGGCTTACACCGGAGACACTATCTCAAGGCGCAATGAACGGGCATTTTTTCGAGACATTTGTCATTACCGAAATACTAAAAAGTTATGCAAACGCGGGAACAGAAGAAGATTTTTATTATTTGCGTGATGGAAACGGCAGGGAGATTGATCTTTTAATTTTCCAAAATAATACGCTTTTTCCGGTTGAAATCAAGCAACATATGTCGCCTGGGCCTGCGGATATAAAGGGTTTCGATATGTTGAACGGTATCAAGAACGCCGGTATAGGCGAAGGCGGGGTGGTTTGCCTCTCTCAGGATCTGCTCCCGCTGAAAGATAATTACAAGACTATTCCTTTGTGGGCGGTGTGATGGAATCAAAAGGGTATTTTTGCTTACCAACAAGGCGGAAAATACGGTACAATAAACTGTTATGGAAATAGATGAAAAATTGATCGAATATTTGGCGGATCTTTCGCGGCTTGAACTTTCGCCGGAAGAGCGCGGCGCGCGCAAAAAAGATTTGGAAGACATCCTCGCCTATATGGAAAAGCTGAACGAGCTGGATACGGAGGGGCTGCCGGAGATGACGCACCCGTTTGAGGCGGCGAACCGTTTCCGCGAGGATGCGGTGGTAAACGGGGATCGGGCGGAAGAGCTGCTCGCGGGCGCGCCGGACAAGAACGGCTCGTATTTCCGCGTGCCGAGGACGGTGGAAGAATGAGCGGCGATCTTCGAGACAAAACGGCGCTTGAGCTGGGGCAGCTGATTCGAGAACGGCAGATGAGCAGTCCGGAAGTGACGCGCGCTTTTTTGGACGCGGCGGAAGCGGATTTTGTGAAGGCCCAGGACGACGAAACAAAAATGAACGCTTACGCTTCCTTGAATAAAGAGGATGCGCTCGCGCAGGCGGAAGCCGTACAAAAGCATATCGACGCGGGCGAGTTTCTTTCCCCGGTCGCGGGCGTGCCGGTTGCGATCAAGGATATTATCTGCACCAAGGAGGGGACAACAACGGCTTCGTCCAAAATCCTGACAGGGTTCCGCGCGCCGTACGACGCGGGCGTTATCGAAAAAATGCGGGAGGCGGGCCTCGTTTTTCTCGGAAAGACCAATATGGACGAATTCGCGATGGGCAGCTCGACGGAAACGAGTTATTTGGGTATTACGCGCAACCCCTGGAACCTTTCGCGCGTGCCCGGCGGCTCTTCGGGCGGCAGCGCGGCGGCAGTGGCAGCGGGCCTTGCGCCGTTTGCGCTCGGCTCGGACACGGGCGGATCGATCCGCCAGCCCAGCGCTTTTACAAATCTGACCGGCATGAAGCCGACCTACGGAAGCGTGTCGCGGTACGGCCTTATGGCTTACGCTTCATCGCTTGACCAAATCGGGCCGATGGCAAAGGACGCGCGGGATGCGGCGGTCCTTCTTTCCATCATCAGCGGCAGGGACGAGCGCGACAGCACGCAGGTGATGGAAGGGCCGTTCAATTTCTGTGAGATTTTGCATCCCGAGTCAGGCGCCGAAGATGATGGCAGGCTTGACGGGAAAAAAATCGGGGTACCGCGAAACTATTTCGAGATGCCCGGCATGGCGGACGATGTGCGTGCGCGCGTTTACGAAGCGGCGGAAACGTTCCGCACGCTCGGCGCGGAAGTGGAGGAGTTTGAACTTCCGCTTGTTGATTACGCGGTGCCGACCTACCTGATCGTCGCGTGTGCGGAGGCGAGCTCCAACCTATCGCGTTACGACGGGGTGAAATACGGATTCCGCAGCCCGTCTGCGGAGACGATCAAAGACGTCTATTACCGGACGCGCAGCGAGGGGTTCGGGACGGAAGTGAAACGCCGCATCATCCTTGGCTCTTTTGTGCTGTCGAGCGGTTATTTCGATGCGTATTATAAAAAGGCGCTGCAGGTGCGCGGGCTGATCCGGCAGGCATTTGATAAAGCGCTCGGAACCTATGATCTGATTCTGACGCCGACGACGCCGACAACCGCGTTTGAAATCGGCGGGAAGATAGACGACCCGCTTGCGATGTATCTTGCGGATATCTTCACGACTTCGGTCAATCTGACGGGGCTCCCCGGCGTGTCCGCGCCCTGCGGTTTTGGCGAGGGCGGAATGCCGGCCGGCATGCAGCTTATCGGCCGCGCGTGGGAGGACGGCGCGCTGCTTGACGCGATCGCGCGATACCAGCGGGTGACGGGCTGGCATAAGCGCCGGCCAAACGAAATGACAGCAGACGGGTATGGACACCGGACGGAAACCGCGCCGGAAGGAACGAGCACGCAAGAAGAGGAACCAAGCGCCTACGATCAGCTTTTCGCAAGCCTGGAAGGGGGAGAAGCCTGATGATAAAGGCCGGATATGAAATCGTCATCGGTCTTGAAGTACACGCCGAACTTTCGACCGCGTCCAAGATTTTCTGCGGCTGCAGCACGGCGTTCGGCGGCGAGCCGAACAGCCACACCTGCCCGGTCTGTCTCGGCATGCCCGGATCCCTGCCTGTGTTGAACAAGGAAGTGGTAGAAAAAGCGATCGCCGCGGGCATCGCGACGCACTGCGTGATTCAAGAGGCCAATTTGTTTGACAGAAAGAATTATTTTTATCCCGACCTGCCGAAGGCGTACCAGATCTCGCAGCTCTATCATCCGATCTGCAAAGACGGCTGGGTGGAGATCGAAACGGCGGCGGGTGCGAAGCGGGTGCGCATCCACGAGATCCATATGGAAGAGGACGCGGGCAAGCTTGTGCATGAGGGCGAAGTAAGCCTGATCGATTACAACCGCTGCGGCGTGCCGCTCATCGAGATCGTGAGCGAGCCGGATATGCGCGGCGCGGATGAGGTGACGGCGTATCTGGAGGCGCTGCGCGAGACGCTCGCCTATCTGCACGTTTCCGATTGCAAGATGGAAGAAGGCTCCATGCGCGCCGACGTGAATCTCAGTGTGCGCAGAATCGGTGACGAGGAATACGGTACGCGTACCGAAACGAAGAATATGAATTCGATCAAAGCAATCGTGCGCGCGATCGAACATGAGGCGGATCGGCAGATCGCGCTGCTCGAAAAAGGGGAGCGCGTTGTGCAGGAGACGCGGCGCTGGGACGACGTCGCTGGTGTGAGTTATTCGATGCGCGGCAAGGAAAACGCGCAGGATTACCGGTATTTTCCGGATCCGGATCTCGTGCCGCTGCAGGTCGACGAGGTGTGGGTGACGCGCGTACGGGAAAGCTTTCCGGAACTTGCGCCGGAGAAGCGCGTGCGTTATTGCAAAGAATTTGGTTTGCCGGAAAAGACGGCGGCGGTTCTGACGTCGGAGCGGAAGATCGCGGAGCTGTTTGATCAGGTCACAGCAGCGCTCGGCGGGTCCGCGGAAGCGGCGTCCGAAGCGGCGAACGCGGTGACAGGCGAGATCCTGCGGCTCCTGAAGGAAAGCGGACAGGAAGCGGAGGAGCTTTCGGTCAATCCGCAGAAGATTGCGTACGCGCTCGTTATGGTACGGCGGCGGCTCATCAACCGCGCTTCGGCAAAGGCGGTTATTGAGGCGGTCTATAAAAAGGATATCGATCCCAAGCGATATATTGAAGAGAGGGGATTGTTGATTGAGACGAATGAAGAAGGGGTCTCGGATGTCGTCGCGGCGGTGCTCGCGGAGAACGGGAAGTCGGCGGCGGATTATCTGGGAGGCAAGGAGAAGGCCTATGGTTTCCTTGTGGGGCAGGCGATGCGCAAGCTCGGCGGGACGGCGGATCCGGCAAGTGTGAATGCGGAGCTAAGGAAGCAATTAGAGGAAATCAGCGGGGAATGTGGCGCCGAAAATATGGGCGGGCGTTCGTCGCGTGCGATTCCGGATACTTCATCTCCTGCGAATCCGACGCATGGATGTGACTCGCTTCGCTCGCAGCTACTCGCTACGCTCAAACAGTCGGATTTTCAGTCAGAGATTCCGCATGAAATTGCAGGCGCTCCTCACAACATCAGCGTTTCCGATGATGCGTTCCCCGCCGACACATTTTCAGCTAACGATAGACAATTTATTAATAGTGCGCCGCTGGTGTTATCCGGGCGGTACCGGGATATGACGTGCGGGGATTTGCGGGAAGAGCATGTCGGACGGACGGTAAAACTCGCGGGATGGGTGCAGACAATACGGAATCATGGCGGCATTGTGTTTGCCGATCTGCGCGATATGTACGGGGTGACGCAGGTGGTTGTGACGGAGGAGCAGGCGGAAAGAATCGGCAAAGAGTATTCCGTCTCCGTTACGGGTCCGGTGCGGCAGCGCGATGAGGAGACATACAATCCGAAGATCGCGACGGGAAAGGTGGAGCTTCGGGCGGAAACGATGGAAATTCTGGGGCCATGCCGACGCGGGCTGCCGTTCGAGATTGCGGAGTCGCGCGAGACGCGCGAGGAACTGCGCCTCAAATACCGGTATCTTGATCTCCGGAACGCACAGCTCAAAGACAATCTCATACTGCGCGCCGATGTGATCCGGCATTTGCGCATCGAAATGGAAGCGATGGGTTTCCTTGAAGTCCAAACGCCGATCCTCGCGAATTCCTCACCGGAGGGAGCAAGAGATTATCTCGTTCCGAGCCGCAAACATAAAGGCAAATTCTATGCGCTGCCCCAGGCGCCGCAGCAGTTCAAACAGTTGCTTATGGTCTCGGGCATCGACCGGTACTTCCAGATCGCGCCGTGTTTTCGCGACGAGGACGCGCGGCTCGACCGTTCGCCGGGCGAGTTTTATCAGCTCGATTTTGAAATGGCGTACGCGACGCAGGAGGACGTCTTTGCGGTTGCCGAACGCGTATTGACGTCGACTTTTGCGCACTTCTCGGGGAAACCGGTTTCGACAGCGCCATACGCGCGCATACCTTTTGAAGAGGCGATGCTGCGTTACGGGACGGACAAGCCGGATCTGCGCAACCCGCTTCGTATTTTTGATCTATCAACCTTTTTCATTGACACGGAATTTGAACCTTTCAGGGGAAAGACGGTGCGCGCGTTGCGGGTGCCCGGCGCGGCTGCGCAGCCGCGTTCCTTCTTCCGCGATATGGAGAAATTTGCACTGGAGATCGGCATGAAGGGACTCGGTTATGTCACGGTAGAGGAGGATTTGTCCTACAAGGGCCCCATCGACAAGTTCCTTTCGGAGGAACAAAAAAAGGCGCTTGCGAAACTCGCCTCCGCCGAAAATCAGTCGCTTCAACCCGGAGACGTGCTTTACTTCATTGCGGACGAGAAAGGAGCTGCAGAGAAGTCCGCGGGCCAGATCCGAACGGAGGTGGCGTCCCGGCTGAACCTTATCGACAGGGATCGCTATGAGCTTTGCTTCATCACGGATTTTCCGATGTACGAGTACAATGAAGAGCAGGGCAAGATCGACTTCACGCATAATCCCTTCTCCATGCCGCAGGGCGAAATGGACGCGCTCATGAATAAGGATCCGCTTGAAATCCTTGCATGGCAGTACGATATCGTATGCAACGGGGTTGAACTTTCTTCCGGCGCCGTCCGCAACCATCGTCCCGATATCATGGTCAAGGCTTTTCAAATTGCGGGTTATTCCGAGAAGGACGTCGAGGAAAAATTCGGCGCGCTGTACAGCGCGTTCAGTTACGGCGCACCGCCGCACGCGGGCATGGCGCCCGGCGTCGACCGCATTGTAATGCTGCTTGCCGGCGAGGAAAATATCCGGGAGATCATCGCGTTCCCGCTGAACAGCAACGCACAAAATCTCATGCTCGACGCACCTTCCGAAGTCACGGAGCAGCAGCTCCGTGAGGTGCATATCAAGATTCGCTGAAAGAACGAATGGCAGAAAAGGGATCGTAGATGAGCAATTTCTTTGCAATGGCCTTTGATATGAATCCGCTGACGGCAGGGGATGTGATCCTGCGCATCGTGCTCGCGGTAGTCTTTGGCGGCGTGATCGGGCTCGAGCGCGGGATCCGCAACCATCCGGCGGGCTTCCGCACGCATATCCTCGTATGTCTCGGCGCCTGCCTCGCGATGCTTGTAAACCAATTTGTCTTCGACGCGGTCGGTGCGGCCGGTACCGATCCGACGCGCATCGGCGCGCAGGTGATCTCGGGCATCGGCTTTCTCGGTGTTGGAACGATCTTCATGGCGGGCCGCAATACCGTGCGCGGGCTCACGACGGCGGCGGGCCTGTGGGCCTCCGGCGCGATCGGGCTTGCGATAGGAATCGGTTTTTATTTCGCGGGATTCGCCGTGACGATCGCCGTCGCTATCGTGCTCGGCGCGTTCCCTGCGCTCGAGGATCTGATTTACCGCAAGGCGCGCCGCGTACGTATACACCTCGAAACGGCGACGCTGGAGGAGGAAAAAGCAGCATCCGCCGCGATGGAGCAGGCCGGCAACGTCATTCATTCCCGGCGTGTTTCCACGATTGTCCGCACAGGCCAGGATACGCGCGTTTCTACCTACTACACGGTTCAAATCGAACAGGGCGCTGACAGCGACGAATTCATCGAACAAGTCGCCGCCCTTCCCGGCGTACGGCTTGTAGAGATCCTGTAGTTTTCTCTGTCGATTCTCCGAGTGCTGCCTGTGCGATTCGCCATTCGTTACAGTTCGCGCCTATTTGTGGATAAAAATAGGCTTTGACAGAAATACAACGCATTAATAGCACAAATTGACGGTTATGGATGTTTTTTAGATAAAAATGGCCAATAAATGAGTTGAAAACAGGTTAAAAATCCATATTTTAGGAAAAAATACATACATAACCGTCAATTTGTGCTATGAACATAGTAAAATGCCGGCATCGTCTACACGGTTAGGGCGCGAACTGTATCAACAACTCTTTTTGAACATTTTCCGGGAATAAAACTTCAAGAATTGCTAATGAATATAGTCCCGCGGGCAGTTATTTACTCAATAATTATGTTACTATAATTTCATAAATTACCGGAATAGTTTTTCGAAAATACAAGGCTTTTTTATTCGGTTCAAATATGTATGGATGAGGAGGTAAAAATGGCAGATGTACTCGGAGGACTGGGGAATCTTGGCGGACTTGGCGATCTGGTAGGCGGATTGTCGAAATTTATGCCGCAGGACGACCCCAATGTAAAAACATTCAATGCCCAGAAGGAGCTTTCCGACCTCCAAAAACAGGAGGCGGATATCTTTTCCGAAATCGGGCGAAAAATCTATGAACGCGACGGCGCGAAGGATTTTCCGGCGGAAGCCGAGAAGCTGAAACTTATCCAAAGCAATATCACAGCGGCACAAGAAAAACTTGACGCGACGCAAAATGAGGCAAAGGCAGCCGAGGCTGCGAAACAGCAGGCCGAAGCCGCCCGCACCTGCCCAAACTGCGGAACCGTGAACCCCGAGGGGGTAAACTTCTGCCAGGAGTGCGGCACGAAACTCGGCGCGCCGGCAAAAGCGTTCTGCCCGCAGTGCGGGGCGGAAAACCCGCCGGGGACGAAATTTTGCGGAAATTGCGGCGCAAAGATGGGTGAATAAAACAGGAGGGTTACGTCATGGCGACCTACAAACAAACCTGTATCCACTGCGGGACACTGATCGACCGTGACGCGCGCTTTTGTCCGGCCTGCGGCTCAAACAGCCCATTCGGCTATTTATGCCCGACCTGTTTGCGTCCAATCGAAAAAGGGCAGGCCGTATGCGCGGGTTGCGGAAGGCCGCTCTACATTGCCTGCCCGATTTGCGGAAAGCGGACTTTTGTGCAGGAAAAATGCGAGGCTTGCGGCGCAAACCTCATGATCCGCTGCCAGAATCCGCGCTGCGGCGTGACGCAATTCTTTGAAAACGAAAAATGCACGGCTTGCGGCAAGAAGATCAAACCGAAAGACCGGATGTTGACGCCAAGCCCGTAAAGGCAGTAAGAGAGGAGAAAAGAATAAAATGTTGCAATCTTTTACACGAAATTATTATGACAATTCAACGGAGGCCGGCTTTGAATTCACCTTCTTTTGCGACATATGCAACGATGGGTACAAAAGCTCGTTTATCGAATCGGAGACCTACAATAAGGGCAAGCTGCTCCGCGGTATCGGTTCGGGCGCGAGCATCCTCGGCGGGCTGGTCGGCGGGCGGCTCGGCAATCTCGGATACTCCGCGGATCGCGCCAGCGACGTCCTGTCGGAACGTTTTGAGGACAAAAGCCCCGAATGGCAAAAGGAGCATGAACGCGCATTTGAACAGGCGCAAAACGAGGCAAGGCAGCATTTTCACCGCTGCCCGAATTGCAATTCGTATGTCTGCGACGCGTGCTGGAACGAAGACGAGGGGCTGTGCACCAAATGCGCGCCGAGGCAGGAAGTCTATGTTGCGCAGGCGCGGGCGCAGGCTATGAAACGCAATATAGACGAGGCTGGCCAGGCCGCAACTGTCTGGCAGGGTGAAATAGAAAGCAAGACGACAATCTGCCCCGTCTGCGGCAAACCTGCCGGGACCGGGAAGTTTTGCAATAACTGCGGCGCGTCGCTGGAAATGAGGGTATGCCCGAAATGCGGCGCCAAAAACGCGCTGACGGTAAAGTTTTGCAACAACTGCGGAACAAACCTTGCCGAAGCGGACGCCCCTGTTCCCGTGCCGGGGCTCTGCCCGAACTGCGGCGCGCAAAACCCGCCGGATACGAAATTCTGCGGCAGCTGCGGCACAAAACTGTGACGAGCCATGGCGGATATGGCTGCCGGCGCCTGTGAAAGCGGCGCCGAAGATGCGAAGGGCGCGCAGTTCAAATGTAAAGGGACTGTCGCATCCGCGCTCCTGAACGGTGAAGCCGATATTTCTGTGGCGGAAGACGGGTTTACGCTCGCTTCTTTGTTCGATTCCGCCCATGTGCCCTGGGCTGACGTCACCGGGCTGAAGTTTGAAGATTATACGGTTCTGGTTCAGGTCAGGACAGGGGCGTACGCGTTTTCAAAACTTGGCGCGAACGGCGAGCCGCTTTACGCCCATATGCTTTCGGCATACGGCGGCAAAGTCAGGAAATGCCTGTTTGTGAACGGAAGCCCGGCTGTCACCGCGAAAGGCGACGTGAACATAGCCGGAAGCATGGCGCATGGCGTACCGGTAGAGGTCTATGATAATTGTATCCTTTCGCTTCCTCCGAATCTGTCTGCAAGACGCGTACCGCTCTGTTTTGCGAATGGGTTTAAAGACGAAGACTTTTCGCTTTGGATTTCGACGATCGACGGGAAAGAGACCGCGTATTCAAAACTCGGATACGACCACGCTCCGGTCTCAAAGGCGGTGCAGGACGCGATCAAAGCTCTGCGTGAGAAAACGATAAAGCAAATCACAAAATTGGGCCCATCGTTGTCAGACAGCGCCGCTTCGCAGCTGGCGAAGCTGATGCCGGAAGGCATGGCGGCGCCAATGGGGACGATACGCGGTATCGCACCGTCGTTTGCGGACGCGCTCGAAGCGAAGGTGGCGGAGAGCCGCGCGTCCGAAACGTACAAGGAATTTCAGGAAATTTCCGGCGCCGACGCGGTTTGCGTCGGTTTCAAGGCGAACGACGCAGCACCCGGTTCTTCGGAAGCGCAAGTGTCCGAGGATGGCTCGGAAGCGCAAGTGCCCAAAGACGGCTCGGCTGAGACGGCGCCCCCAAATCCGGACCCATATATGCTCTGGCTTTTGGCGCCGGCTCCGTCCCTGAACGCCTGCGCCGTAGAATTCGCGGGAGCGGCCAGCGACGCGGCCGCAACATTTGTATACCGTTTTGACGGAGACTGGGACGGTTTCCGTATGAAGCTTGGCATAGCGCTCGAGGCGATAGCATTCAAGCGGGAGATCATCCGTTATACGGACGAAGATCTTGAAAAGCCGGAAAACTCCGATTTCCGCATGACAAACGACCGCAACGAGGCGATACGGTTTGTGCGCGGATGTTTTGTCGGGCGTGTGATCCATCGCTCTATGGACAGCTGGAAAACGCAGTTGAGAGGCATGCTGGACAATTCCTGATTCGTATTATTTATTTCCCGTACCGGTTATGGCTTACAAAATCTTTCGTTTCGCGGCGCACGCGGAGCCGGTGGTCCTCACCGGCCGGATAGCCCAGCCGGATGCCGAGCGCGATGCGCAGGGACGACGGGATGTCCAGCAGATTTTGAACCTCGCCCGACAAAGGTTTGTTTCCGAACGCGCTGATGATGTGAAACCCGAGACCATGCGCTTCCGCCATAAGCCACATGTTTTCCAGGACGAACCCGAGGCTCATCACGCCGAGGAAATCGTTCTCCGAGTTCGGGGCGCGCCGGTTCGGATCGTACAGGATCAGCAGCAAGACCGGCCCCTCGCTCACCCGTCTACCCAATCCTGATAAAGGCACGTTCAGCCTGCCCTGCTGCGCTTCCTCCGTGAGCCATGCCGGTGGGAACTGGCTGGCCGGAAGGCCGGTTTTTTTCTGTTTGTACTCCTCTTCCGTGAAGGAAAGCTGCCGGTAATTTTCTTGTATAAACGCGGACGTGATCGATGATTTCAATTCGCTCAATTCCGTCAGCACGGATTTGTCGTCCACCACAATCACTTCAAAATTCTGCATATTGTGAGCTGTCGGCCCCCAGGCCGCCGCTTCAAGGATGTCCTGCAGAACGGCGGGATCGATCGGACGGTTTCCGTCAAACGGGCTCCTTGCGGATTTCCGATCCTTGATCAGTTGTAATAAATCCTGTTCGTTCATGTCATTATCTCCTCATTGCTTCCAGGCGACTTCCAATCTAATTTCATCGATGCCTTCTTCCATCTTTGAAAACGCTTTTTCCACGTATTGGTCGGAGGACATCATATTGGGGGACGTTACCATATTTCGTTTCCTGCGTCCTTCGAGGTTCAGCTCCGATTCCACCATCGGCGGGATCATTTCAATAACGCGAATCCCCAAAGGCGCAAGCTGCGCGCGCTGCGCAATGGAAAACGCGTGCATGCCGGCTTTCGTCGCGCAGTAGATCGGCGCTCTTGTCGCGTGCTCCACCATGAAGGCGAGGCCGGAGGAGACGTTGACGATGGCCGCGTTGTCTTTGCCGGCGAGCAGCGGTGTGAACAGTGCCGACAGATAGATAGGCGCCACAAAATTGACCCGAATTTCATTATCCTCCTGCATCAGGTCAGGCAGGCCGGGCATTCCTTTCGTCAAATCAATGTCGCATTGGATACCGGCGTTGTTAATCAGGATATTTATTTTGGGGAAATGCTCGCTAACATATCGGAAAAGCGCTTCACGGCCATCGGGAATCGACACATCACAAGAAAAGGTATGGATTCCCGGAAGCTCCGCGGCGGCCTGCTCCAGCCGGTCTTCCCGGCGCCCGCAGATAATGATGGTATTGCCGCGCCCGTGGAAATTTTTCGCCATCGAATAACCGATCCCCGTCGCGCCGCCCGTGACCAATACTGTGTTTTCATTCATTCTCATTGTCTTTTGCTCCTTTTCCCGTTCGGGCAGCTATTGGTTTGTCGACGCTGTGGGGTCCTTGAGATAAGAAGTGCTCATCCAGCCGCCGCCGTCGTCAAACAGGCAGAAGGCCCATTCGCCCGAATCGTTTTTGTCGTCTTTCACGACCGCGATCTTGTCCACGCGCGTACCGCCCGCGATCATGCCGTAGGACGGGTTTTTCGTACTCGGGCCGGAGCGCACGTTCAGATCGGTTGTGGTCGCGGCGGCTTCGGCGGTGGGCAGGAAGCTGTCCGGATAGACGGTGTTTTTGTCTGTGGCCACGCCCGGATCCCCGAAATAACGCGGGCCGCCCTGCCCCGCGCCTACGGGACGCATCACGAGAAACGCGCCTTTGTTGATCACCTTTTCGGAGTCGCCCGAACCGTCGGGAGCCATTGCTTCCGCCTTGTTTTGCGCGATCAAAACAACGGAACGTACATCCCCAAAGACCGCTTTGAACGTCACTTTCGTGAAAACTTTCGCGTTGTCCCGGCCCTGGTCGTGGTAGACCTCGGTGGTCAAGCCGTTTTTCTCTTCCGTCGTATACGCGCCGTGGTAGAGGTCGAGCGTGAGCTCCTTTCCGTCCGCGCCGCCCCAGGTATAGTCCCCGTAATATACGCAGCCCTTTTGAAGAGGGTTGTAGATCGCGAGACTAAGCGTCACCCGGCCATTCGCCGTGAACGCCATGGTATACATATTGAAGGGTGCGTTTGGGTCGGTGTAGATACCGTCCCAGTTGCCCGTCAGATTGTATGGCGCGGGCGCGGGAGGCGCCGCGCTGCCGCCGGAATCGCCTTTGCCCGCTTTACCGCAGGCCGCAAGCGCGCCGATCAATAAGAGCGTTATACAAATAACGAATACTTTTCTCATATTTTTTTTCATAACCAAAGTATATAATACTTTCCCTGAACAGCACCACAAAATAAAATGATGATATGATTACTTCGCACAATTGCGGAAATATTGTCGGAGCAATAATAATTTGGGATGGAAAGTATGCTTGACATTTTTATTTCTTGTGGTAACATTTAGTTATGGAAAGCGTGCTTTCCATAACGGCAAGGAGGTATGCGGATGCGTAATCGGCTGGAAGAGCTGCGCAAACAACGAAACATTACGCAGGAAGAGCTTGCGGTGGCTTTGGAAGTATCGAGGCAGACTGTCGGGTCGCTCGAAAACGGACGATACAACCCGTCTATCACGCTCGCGATCAAGATCGCGCGGTACTTCGATATTGCCGTTGAGGAAATGTTTATCTACGAAGAGGAGAAATGAAAATGAAAAGCAAATTCAGATCGGTTATCTTGTATGTCGGTATCGCCGTTTTCGCGGTCGGGTTGCTGCTGACATTCATTTTCAGCGATGCGAGCGGAACGATGTCGTCGGTGGCGGCCGTATTGTGCGGAATCGGCGCCGGCTGGATAGGGGCCGGCGTGGCATTTATGATCCGGGGCAGACGGTTAAAAGATGATCCGGAAAGAGCCAAGCGGCTTGAGATAGAGGAAAAGGATGAACGCAATATCCATATACGCGAGAAAGCGGGATATATAATGTGGTTTATCAGCCTTATCATGATAGCCGCCTTGATGCTGACATTTAGGATCCTGGATGATATGCTGCCGTTCTGGCTGTGTATGGGCGTTTTTTGGATTCACATTATCTGTTATTTTGTTCTTATATCGGTATACAAGAAAAAAATATAGCTATCGTTCCATCAGACAAAATAGTATTGATTTGGGCGGCCGGAGACGGCCGCCCTTTTCTCTTCATTGTGTCGCGAATCGCGCCGTGTGTTAAAATGAAAACCATGGCAAAAGATCTATATATCAAAGGTGCGAACGAGCACAATCTGAAGAATATCGACCTGCGGATCCCGCGCGACAGGTTCGTCGTACTCACCGGTTTGTCAGGCAGCGGCAAGAGTTCGCTCGCGTTCGACACGATCTACGCGGAGGGGCAGCGGCGCTATGTCGAAAGCCTTTCAGCCTACGCGCGCATGTTCCTCGGGCGCATGGATAAGCCCGACGTCGAGTTCATCGAAGGGCTGTCGCCAGCGATTTCCATCGATCAGAAGAGCACGCACAACAATCCCCGTTCCACGGTCGGCACGGTGACGGAAATCCACGACTATCTGCGCCTTATGTATGCGCGTATCGGCGTGCCGCACTGCCCGATTTGCGGGCAGGAGATCACGAGCCAAACGGTCGATCAGATCGCGGACATCCTTGCGGCGTATCCCGAGGGCACGCGTCTCACGCTGCTCGCCCCGGTTGTGCGCGCGCGCAAAGGCACGCATGAAAAGGTGCTCGAAACGATTCGCAAAGAGGGTTTTACGCGGGTGCGCGTGAATGGGCTTATTCAGACGCTCGGAGAAGACGAAATCAGTCTGGATAAAAATTATAAGCATTCGATTGAGATCGTGGTGGACCGTATTGTTATAAAGGAGGACGTGCTCTCCCGTATCACGGAGAGCGTGGAGACAGCGGTCAAATACGGCGAAGGGCTTGTTTTCGCGCATATCCTCTGGACAAAGCATGAGGACGAGGAGCCTTCTGAAGAGGAGAAGATTTTTTCCACGAAACTTGCATGCCCGGAACACGGCGCGAGCATCGAAGAGCTCGAACCCCGGATGTTTTCTTTCAACTCGCCGTTCGGCGCGTGCCCGGTCTGTAACGGCCTTGGTTTCATCCAGCAAATCGATCCGGACCTCATCATCACGGATACGGAGAAGAGCATTACGGACGGGGCGCTTTCCGGTGTTTTCGCCAGTATGGAATACTCCGGTTTTTACCGGCAAATGATCGAAGTGCTCGCGCGCGAGCACAGAGTGGATCTGTCGCTGCCGTGGGCGGAGCTGCCGGAGAATTTTCGCCGTGAGGTGCTCTACGGCACGGGCGGCAGGCATCTGAAATATACGTACAAAAGCCGGACAACCGGCCGTACGTCCAATATGGATCATCCGTTTGAAGGCGTGCTGACAAACCTGGAGCGGCGTTACCGCGAGACCACGTCCGATTTTATGAAGGAAAAAATGGAGCAGGTGATGAAGCTCACGCCCTGCGAGACGTGCGGCGGAAAACGCCTGCGGCCCGAATCGCTTGCGGTTACGGTAGGCGGAAAAAATATCGCCGACCTCTCGGATCTGTCCGTCCGCGCCGCGGGGGAATTCATCGAGACGCTTGCTTCGCAGCTTTCGGAAAAGGATACGGCGATCGCCTATCAGATCCTGAAGGAGATCCGCGCGCGGTTTTCGTTCCTCGTAAACGTCGGGCTGGATTATTTGACGCTTTCGCGCAGCGCGGGCACGCTTTCGGGCGGAGAGGCGCAGCGCATCCGGCTTGCGACGCAGATCGGCAGCGCGCTCGTCGGCGTCATGTATATCCTGGACGAGCCGTCCATCGGGCTGCATCAGAAGGATAATGTGAAACTGCTGAAGACCCTGCGCGACCTCACCGATCTCGGCAATACGCTGATCGTTGTGGAGCATGACGAGGAGACAATGGGCAGCGCCGATTATATCGTGGATATCGGCCCGGGTGCGGGCGTGCACGGCGGGGAGATCGTCGCGCAAGGCACGATCGAAGATATCAAAAAATGCAAGGCATCCATTACGGGGCAGTACCTTTCCGGCAAGCTGAAAATCGAAGTTCCGAAAAGCAGGCGGCCCGGAAGCGGGCAGGAAATCGTGGTTCGCGGCGCTTCGGCGAACAATCTGAAAAATATCGACGTGAGCTTCCCTCTCGGGAAATTCATCTGCGTAACGGGTGTGTCGGGAAGCGGCAAGAGTTCGCTCGTGAACGAGATCCTGCAAAAGGCGCTTGCGCGGGACGTGAACGGCGCGCGCACGACGCCGGGCGCGCATGCCGGCATTGACGGCATAGAGGCGATCGACAAGGTGATCGATATCGACCAGGCGCCGATCGGCCGCACGCCGCGGTCAAACCCCGCGACGTATACGGGCCTCTTCACACCGATCCGCGATCTCTTCGCAACGCTGCCCGAGGCGAAAATAAGGGGTTATGAAAAAGGGCGTTTCTCCTTCAATGTCAAAGGGGGGCGCTGCGAAGCCTGCAAGGGCGACGGCATTATCAAGATCGAGATGCATTTCCTGCCGGATGTGTATGTGCCGTGCGAGGTGTGCAAAGGGCGGCGGTACAACCGCGAAACACTTGAAGTCAAATTCAAGGGGAAGAGTATCTACGACGTATTGGAGATGACGGTCGACGAAGCGCTGGAGTTCTTCGCAAACCACCCGATGATCCGGCGCCAGCTCGACACGCTGTCTGACGTCGGGCTCGGTTATATCAGGCTCGGCCAGCCGTCCACGCAGCTTTCCGGCGGCGAGGCGCAGCGCGTGAAACTCGCGACCGAACTGTCCAAGCGCAGCACCGGCCGCACGCTCTACGTTTTGGACGAACCCACGACCGGCCTGCATTTCGCGGACGTCGCGAAACTCTGCGAGGTACTCGACCGCCTTGTGGACGCCGGCAATACCGTGGTCGTCATCGAGCACAACCTGGACGTTGTAAAACGCGCGGACCACATCATCGACCTCGGCCCGGACGGCGGCGACCGCGGCGGCGAAGTGATCACCGAAGGCACGCCTGAGCAGGTTATGAAGGTGAAACGCTCCTATACCGGGCAGTTCCTGAAGAGGATGCTGGAGAAATAGTATAATTGTGCGAAGAGAAGAATTGCTATGATTGACAAACGGCAAAAACGAATATTGATCCTCGCGCTGTTCGCCGGCGAACTCATGATGCGGAGCGGCGCCGAGATTTACCGCGTTGAGGATACGGTGACGCGCATCTGCCGCGCGTGCAAAATCAACTATGTCGAATGCTTCGCGATCAACACCGGCATCATCGTTTCGCTGGACAGCGGCGACGAGGAGAGCGACGTCTTCACCTTTATCAAAAGAACACGGAACTCACAGATTGACTTGGAAAGAGTCTCGCTCATCAATGATTTCAGCCGTGTTTTCACGACGACCAGCCTTTCCGTCGAAGCCGGCTTCCAGCGGCTGAGGGAGATCGCCGCTACGCCCGGTTATTCGATGCTCTGGCGCGTCATTGGCGCGATTTTGGTCGGCGCGTTTTTCTGCCCGTTGTACAAGGGGAGTTTCTCCGATATGTTTATCGCGGGCGCCATTTCCGGCGTGACCTGGCTCGTCTCATACGCGATCAGCCTGCTGCGTTTCGCGGACTTCATCCGCATTCTCGTTAGCTGTATGGCGGCGGCGGGCCTTGTGTTGTTTGCCGCTGCGCTCGGCGCCGGCGACAGCATTTCTCCGGTCGTTGTCGCGGCGACTACGATCTTCCTGCCGGGCGTCGCCATCACGAACTGTGCGCGCGATTTCCTCTCCGGCGACATGCTCGCGGGCGGGACACGCCTCGCCGAAACGGCCATGGCGGCTGTTGCGATCGCCGCGGGCGTCGGAATCGGCATCCGTATCTGGATCATGCTCGGCGGCGAGCTCGGCGGCGACCGGGCCGTTGAATTCACACCGCCGTGGTTCCTTCTCTTCGGCTTCTTTTCGACGGCGGGCTTCTGTCTTCTGTTCAACTGCCCGAAGCGCCTTATCGCGCCCGTTTCCACCATTGGCGCGATCGGCATGTTTTTGCTCCAATTCCTCACGCCCACGTCCGGCATGATCAGCGCCTGCTTCTTCGGCACCTGTGCGATCGCCATTCTCGCGGAATTCGCGGCGCGCATCTTCAAAGACGCGACGACGATCTTCATTATCCCGGGCATCATCCCCTTTGTTCCCGGCGTCCCGCTCTATCAGACCATGAGCAATATGCTCGTTGGAAATTATTCGGAATCCGCCAGCATCGGCGTCGAAGCGCTGATTATCGCGGGCAGCATCGCCATCGCGATCGTCCTTGTCGCGACTTTCTCTCGCCTGACCTTCGCCGTGGGGCGGAGGATCCGGCGGCACGGACAAACACCACCCTGTTAGGGAAGCGCTGATTATTGCTCTGATAGCGAAACAATGCACGTAGCTTCACGGTTGTTTTGCGCGAAATTGCGATTATGTACGATTTCGAGTCGGTTTGACAGGATATACGGCGGAAAATGGCATAAAATTGCGGTTATGGACGAATATTTTGTCGAAATAGCCGAAAATTGAGGAGAAACAGCATTATTCGGGGCAAAATTCGTCCATAGCCGCAAAAAAGTGACAAAAATCCGCGGGGTTTCTGTTATGAGTAATTATTCATCTTAAGTGGGTTGGGTGTTGTAAGAAAAAGCGAGATTCGAAAGTTGACATCCCTTATACGGGGAAAACAGTTCAGGTTCAGGATGGGATATGGTTGAAGTCACAAATAAATCGGGCAATCTTGCCAAAGGGTATGTCAGCAAGGAGCTTGTTAAAGAGGAGTAGAAATCAAATTGATGGCAATTGGGATAATAGATTTATGCAAGTATTATTTACTCGAATTAAATGCGAACCGCGGCAACTCCGGTTCGGGGCTATTCGCATTTTGCATTGCACCCGTTGAACTATCGCTTAATTGCTAGTAATATATAAATAGACCAACGGACGCGAAACAGACCGTTCATATATTATTTTTGCATAAAAGAAAGAATATAGGAAACTGTCTTTTTGTGTTCGGAATAGGAAAGTTAGGAGAAGCCATGAAGGTTATTTTTATTACTCCGGCGAGTAATTTCCGGAGGTTTTGGGGTTATCGTTTCGGGAATTATCTCTACGGGCATCCAAATGCCATAACCGGCCCGTTGATTTTGGGGCATATTTTAAAAGATGCCGGACACGATGTCGAAGTGTATGAGGAATTGTACACGGATATTGATTTTTTTGATCTCGAAGATGTCGATGTTTATTGCCTTTATACGATGACTTCCAGCGCGCCTCGGGCCTATGAGCTGGCGGACGAGATCCGCCGCAGGACGAAGGCGCGGGTATTGATCGGGGGGATGCACGCAAGCGCGATGCCGGAGGAGGCCGCGGCGCACGCCGATCAGGTGGTGGTTGGTGAAGCGGAAACCGTCATTCTGGATATCGTGGAAGGCCGGCGCACCGAGAAGATCGTGTACGCCGAATGTTTGAAAAACCTTGACGACGCGCCGTTCCCGGATTATTCGCTGTTAAAAACACCCTGCCTTGAGGCAAACGTCCTGTCTACGCGGGGCTGTCCGTTTTGTTGTTCTTTCTGCACGACCTCCCGCATGTATCATCCTTACCGGGAAAGAAGTGTGGACAGCGTTATAGAGGAAATCAGATACTACAAAAAACTCGGATTCGAATATATGAATTTCGAGGACGACAATTTTACAGCCAACAGGGGACGGGCCAAGGAAATTTGCCGCAGGATGATCGCAGAGGATTTGACCTTCAAGGATACGTTCTTTTTCGGGCGCGTGGATATGGCCAAGGATGAAGAGATGATGGAGCTGCTTCAAAAGGCGCATCTTTCCTATGTGCTTGTCGGATTCGAATCGCTGAATCAGGCGGCGCTCGACGAGATCGACAAGCATCAAAAAATTTCCGATATCGTCAACTGCGCAAAATCGCTCGCCAAGCACAAAATCAGGCTCATCGCCAGTTTTGTGCTCGGCATAGATACGGATGGCCCCGAAGATATCGGGCGCTGTGTGGAATTTGCGAAGGACGTCAACGCCTATACGCTGCAGCCTGCCATTTTGACGCCGTTCCCCGGGACCGAAACGTATAAGCAGTTCACGGAAGAGAAACGGATGATCACAAAGGACTGGAGCGTCTTCGATATGATGAACGTCACTTTCCTTCCCAAAAATATGACGCCGTGGGAGCTGCAGAAGCAATTTTTGAAAGCCACGAAGCGGTTTTATACATTCGTCGGCTCACTTAAGATCATGAAGACGTTCGGTTTTGAATACGGCTTCAGGCGGCTCGGGCTTTGGCTCATTACCTGCCTGGCTATGTTTGGGGCGGCTGTTCAGTCCCGCTTCAAAAAAGATTCGTATTTTTACTGGCTGAGGCATACGTGGCCGGATAACGGCTGATGAGGCCTTTGCAAACCGTGACACGTAATTGAAAAACAATCAATAATGTATTGAAAACAGCGGATTCATTGTATCTGACAAATTTTTACGTTATAATTTAAAATGTTGGAGACTATTACCCCGGCGCGGTTTCCTGTTGTTCGGCGTCGGAATAATAAATGAGCAGTATGCGGCGGAAAGGGTATTCCATGGATAATCCAGTGGATAGAGAGAAAGACGAAGCGATCAACCGGATCCTGTACGGGGACGAAGACGGAGATGCAAGGTCGCGACTCGAGGAGCGCAGACGGCGCAGGGAAACCGCGAAGGCGGCTGCGCCCACACGGAGTATTTTTGCGCGCGAACCGCTGACACCGGAAGAAGTGCCATCTGTGCCGGAAACGCCGAAACCCGTTCTTTCTGAAACGAAATACGCACCGCCGGAAAAACACGCACCTGCGCGGGAACCGGAATCACCGAAACGGCGTGATTTCTCAGGTTTTGTCTTTGGCGAAAACGCGGAAGAACGTCGGCGTGCGACAGAATCCGGGGCATCCATACCCGCGGCGCCACAGGAAACTGATCCGTTCCGGAATTTCACGGATTTTGCGGTGGCGCCCTTACAGCCGCCGGTTTATACGGCGCCGGCGCCGGAAGAAGTTGCTGCACCCGCTGATTCCACATTCGCTCTCCATGTGGATGAAGAACAAAAAACCCTTTTTGCAATCGATAAAAAGAACGAAGCGTTCCAAGAACTGCTTGATGAAGAATACCGCCGCAAACGCGAGCGTGACGCAGAACTTGAACGGTTGCGCGGTCAAGTCGGTACGGCTGCGCCGGAACAAAATTTCCCTGCCTCCACGTTTGCAATACCCACGCCGGAACCGGCGATATCAGAATCAGAGACATCGCGGCCAGCTGCGGAGCGAAGCGACGAGCTGGGCGGCGAAGCCGCCTCTAATCCTATGCGCACATCCAAAGCGCAGCCTTCCGCCTATACCGGCGGTCTGACATGGCTGGATCAGGACCATGCGGCGGCTAAAGAGGCCGAAGTCGATACCTGGGGGAAAATATTAGAAGGGCAGGAGACCGCGGACAATCACGCCGAGCAGGCTGTTGCCGCCGGCGCTAATTTGGATGTTGACGAAACGCCGGATTGGTTGAAAGAGCTTGAGTCGCTGTCGGCAGGCGTATACGGATCCGCACCTGCGCCCGCGATACCGAAACCCGTCGTGCCGGAGCCTGTTATGTATGTCACGCCTGTGCCGGAACCCGTCGAAGCTGTACCTGAACCGGCCGCTGTCATACCCGAGCCTGTGATTCCGGAGCCGGTTATGTATGTCACGCCTGTGCCGGAACCCGTCGAAGCTGTACCTGAACCGGCCGCTGTCATACCCGAGCCTGTGATTCCGGAGCCGGTTGC
>WRFF01000004.1 GCA_009778945.1 Clostridiales bacterium
CATACCCAATCGGCAACGCGGGGATTTTTATGGCATTTGCTGCGTTTCGCATTTGATATACATTGGTTCCAAGGGCAGTAGCAGATGTGAATTGTATCGCTGCAGTCGTGCCTTTTATCCACCCTTCCCACGTCCCATCGTTGTATTTGTCGATCTCCCAGCCACTTTGACTGATGTGGTCGATGATATATTTCTTTGACAATCCGTCGAGGATCTCTCGTATTTTCGATACGCCTTTAAAGAGCGTGTCTACGCCCGTGATATTAATGCCATCAAGCCTTACGCGGTACATTGGCATTTCATGCAGGCTTGCGCCGTTCCGGATATTCCCCGTCGTAATTTCAGGGTCTTCCCCATCGTTTACGCCTTGCACAATAGCAAAATCAACGGATTCTATATCGCCGGAATCAATTGTGTATCGTGCGATAATAATGTCGTTTCGCTGTACACCCTGCGCTCCATTGGCGATTGATAGCGCCGTCCGCTCACCTGCGGGTGTGATTGCGCGGCGGCCTTGCATTATCAACACACCATCGTTGAGCATGACCTCGCTTGCGCTGACAACATCTAATGCAAATTTGTTTCCGATATCAAACACATAGTCGCCATCGCCAAAAATCGCCATATTGGAGTCTGCGATCTGCTGTGACGTAATGTGATATTCGCCGGTATGTCCGTCTATAATTTTCATGTAGTCTCCTTTCCGATTCCGATTGATATACGTATTTCCGGCGCTTTGCCAGATTCAATGCGCAGGATTTTCCCTGTCACAGGCTCAGAGACATAAATTCCCGTATCAAAATCCCGGCCTCCGACAATATCCCCTATTGGATAGTCGTGATCGTCATAGCCAACCAGCTCGAAGCTGTTCCGGCTGCGCAGTTCGTTAAGCCTTTGAAGGCCTCCCTTTAGCAGCTCCGCCGCGTTCTCCGCGCTGGAATAGTCGTAGATGTCTGTACGCATTGCCTCGCCCGTGAAATACGGCGTGCCTCCCTGCTGGATCTTCCCGTCGCCCATGACATACAAATGGATCACCAGCCGGTTTTTAAGCTCGCCCTGCCCCAGGCAGATCAGGTGATTGACGCCGCCTGTATATCGGTTTACCCTGATCCCGCCGGACGTTGGGTTATCCTGCGAGTATTCATTGTCCTGCGAGTGGTCGACAATCGGTATGGCGTCCACGGTGACAGCAAAAATGTCGCCTGGTTGTACGCTGATGTCTATCCGGTATCCGACAGACGCTAATATTTTCCCGATTGTCGTCAGGGCGGTAGCATACCGATCCACAGTCCAGGATGATACGGATACGCCGAGTGCGCCGGAAGGAACGCCGAAATACGCCCGGCTGTCGGCCGCACCGACGATAAGCTGCCGAAGAATCGCGCGGATATCTCCAGACACTATAAGGTAGTCCTGCCCAGCCGGCGGCTCGATTACGCTTTTATCCAGCAGCCCGCGCCATGTAGTCCCCGAATACGTGACAGCGTTGTCGTTTGTAGCCGATTCTGTTTCCTCTACGATTCCACCCCATTCCGTTCCTGCAATGTATAGATACGTCCCGTCTTCCAGCCATATATCCCGCGCCAAGTTCTTTGCGATCTTGATTTCAAAATCGTTGCTCTTTCCGATCTCGAAATCAATGGTATCCGCACCCATAAGATAGGCGATATCTTCACGATATGGGTTTGCTACGATTATTTCCATGGCGGTTCGTCCCTATGCTCTATGATCGTTAAGTCTAAAAACGCGTTGCTTGATACGATGTGCCTGGGCGGCGGGATTGGGGCGAAAAATTTCCGCGATTTATCCCGCAGGTTCAAAACGCTTTCCATCGTGCCGTTGGCGTGTGTTTTAACGATTGACTTCGCGCGGCTGTTAATTGTGACCCATTCGCTCGCACCGAGTTCCAGCGGGCGCGCAGCATCCCCGATGGCGTAAGTGTTCATGCCGATGGTTATTATGGGATTTGTAACTGGCCCGAATATGACCATAACGAAATCGGCGGGAATGAATGAGGTTACTTCAACGGTATGCAATGGTTTTCCGGGAGTATAGTCGTAGGGATAGCCATACGGGTAATCCAATCCCCAGTCATGTTTGTAATTCTCATTGAATGCCGCGCTGAATCTGTAATGGATTTCCCGCGTCCACATCCCGTCAATAACTACAACCGTACAGTCATAAAACGCGACGCGCAGCCCTTTGCTCCACGTCGTTTTTTTGTTCGCTGTAATAAAGCAGCGGAGATAATCAGCGCCTACCATCAGCCTGCCCGGGATATTTTCCGCCACGTCAACGCCGATCACGGCGCTGAAATGATCTAACGCGCCCAGAAAATCATTCTGTGTTTCTGCATAAATCGCGACAGTAATATTTTTCGTCGCGAGCTGCTTATAAAAAGCGGTGACCTTCGCGCCCGTGTCTCGGTTTCCGACAGAATCATATTTCCATTCCCAGTCAAACAGGTTCTCACTTTGGATGACATAGGGCAGGTCCGAAAGGCTGATTTCAATGCCTTTGTGGTTTATGTATTTGACGAGCATGGGGATCATCACTGTACCGACCTTACAATGCGACCGAACTCACGATCATCGATCACGACGCTTTGCGGCATCTCGGAAAGTGCACGGGCCAGTTTGTTATAGTCGATCAAATCCTCTTTTTCGTTACCGCTCGTTGCAGTAGAATTTATATCCCACGATCCCGACAGATCGCCCAGCGCGCCGATCGCGAGCGCCGGGTTTAGCCGCGCCTGAAACTCATCCGTGATATCTCCGCTCAGGCTGCGGACATCCGCAAGCAGTTGGGGCGCCGCTTTCATCATCCCGATACTAATTCCGGGCGGGATAAATATCCCGATTACTTTTTCCATCACTGTCGACGGCGAGTGTGTTCCGAATGCGTTCTTGAATCCGTCGATAATCCCGCTTGCGAATCCCGTAATCTTTTCGCGCAGCCAGTCACCCATCGATGTGATCCCGTTCCATAACCCTTTGACGAGGTCCTTCCCAACATCAAATATTTTCTTTATGGCATCCGAGACTTTATTGGGGATTGAAGTGAAGGTTGTTTTTATCGTGTCCCACAGACTTGAAATCGCGTTTAGCACTTTCCCCGGAAGCTGTGCGAAAAATCCTTTGATCGCGTCGATGATCTGAGGCACCACATCGCGCGCTTTTAACGCCGTATCTGTGATCCACTGGCTAAAGTTTGTAAACGCATCTGTGAGAGCATCCCAAATTTCCCCCGGGAGCTCCGCGAAGAACGTGCCGATCGCCTCGATTATGGTCCATTGGATTTCCATCGCTTTTGTCCCCATATCGAGGATCCATTGACCAAAGTTTGTAAACGCATCCGTGAGAGCATCCCAAATTTTCCCCGGGAGCTCCGCGAAGAACGTGCCGATCGCCTCGATTATTTGCGGGCCGACTTCGGCGGCCGTAGTTGCCATGTCTACGATCCACCGGGCCAGCGTCCCGGCTGCCGTCCCAAGCGCGTATCCTATCATGTACGGAAGGTTCGTGAAGAAATCCGCAATCCTGCCTGGTAGTTCCGTGAAGAATGAGACGATATTTCCCCCGATGTTTTCGATCGCCCCCGGAATTCCTGTGAAAAAGTCCACGAATCCCTGAATGATCGCTTTTATTGTGTTGATAACTGCTGAGGCAACCGCCTTGATTCCATTCCAGATCCCATGCCAGAAGTTCCGGAACGCCTCGCTGTTGTTCCAGAGGTAGATGAACGCCGTGACAAGCGCGCCAATCGCTATGATGATCAGCCCTACAGGCCCCATTGCGAATTTAAGGGCTACCCCAAACGCTGTCGTTGCGGCCGTCGCAAACCCTGTGACTGCCGTATATGCAGTTTTGACGCCAGTCATGATTATGTTTGCAGCTGCTTCCGCGAGCATCCCCAATCTTAGCCCCAATAGTGTTGCTTTCCAAACAAGGCCTGCTGCATTTGCGGCTATCGTGGCTGCGTTATAAGCTATAATCAGCGCTGTAACAGTTCCAAGCACAGGCGCAAGCCAATATATATTATCTTTTACAAACTGCACAACGCGTCCTATAGTTTCTATGCCGGTTTGCACTCCGCTGATGATGTTTTGCACCAGGTTAAAGGCGAAACTCACAGCGGACGCAATCCCCAGAACGGCATATCCTATCCCCTGCGCAACGCCGGAGAATACACTGCTGAGCCCCGATAGGAAATCCGTTAGTTTCGGGCCCTCAACGCCGGAAAGCGCGCTGAATTTATCAGAGATATCTTTTATCGTATCGCTAAGCTGCTTTCCGGCCGGGCTGTTCGCGAAATCCTGTATCCCCTTCCGCACGCCATCGACAATCGCAATGACGGAAGCACCGACACCCAAAAATATATCGAAGATTTTTCCGATAATGTCTTTGAAAATCTCGCCCGGACTGGCAAACCCCTCGGCAGCGCCGGTAAGGTCTTCCAGCATTTTTGCGACCTGCCGGCCCGCGTCGCTGTCGCGGAACTCCGCGAATTTTTGCGCGACCATTCCGATAATATCCTGTACCCATGAGAACGCCGCGGAGATTTTGTCCGTCGCCAGGGAAATTATCTCGGCGATCGTCGGCATACCGTTAGCTTTCGCTGCCTCGTCGATCTTCTCCAGCATATTGGCAAGGCCGCGCGTTACCGCGGTTTTCATGTTGGTAAAATTCGTTCCGACCCCACCTGTCGCGTTCTTTGCCTGTTCCGCAAAATTCGGAAACCCTTCAAGCCCCGTTTTATTCATTTCGACGATCTTTTGCGTAAATCCATCGATTGGTTCTTTCCCACTGCGCAACGCATCGCCTAATTTTTCGACGCCGCCCTTCCCGTAGCCCATAGCCTGCGCGACTTGGTCAAGCTGTGCAGGCATGGCCTGTACCATGGCTTTCCAGGAAATCATGTCCATCTTCCCCGTGGAAAACGACTTGGTGAACATATACATCGCACTGGATTGCTCTTCCATCGACTTCCCGCCCGCCAAAACTGCGTTATTAAAACCGATGAAAAGATCGGTGGCCTTATCCACGTCGCCTGTCTTCGCTGTGAAGTTCTGAACGGCGGTGACTGCATCGTTCATTGTCGTTGGGATACCCTGTAAGGCAGGAGACAGCTTCTCTTTCATTACACGTGCGGCGACATCAGCGGAAATTCCGAAATTCTCCATAACTTTCGGGAAGTTCTGCAGCGTGTCGTAGCGCGATACGGCGTCCCCGATGCTGCCGGAAATAACGGACATTGCTTTTTGAGTGACAGACGAGACAACGCCCATGACGGCGCCCATAAAGCCGGATTTCATAAATCCACCGCCAGTTTTGTCGCCGAGCTCTTTCCCGCCGGACATCCCCGCTGCGCCCAGCGCGGAATTGATTCCTCCGGCCAGCCCCTTCGTCGATGGCAGTATATTGATATATGCATTTCCGATATCGGCAGCCATATCCTATCCCTATTTCCTCTTTATACTCAATGTTTCTTTCAAATCCTTGATCTCTATCGCTTTCTCATCACGCTCCGGCTCCCATAGCCGGATCCGCTTCGGCTTCCCTCTTCCTTTTTCCGCTTTCCTTGTCTTTGTCCAAAGCAGGAGGTTCACCGCATTGAAGATCTCCGTTTGCAAATGTTCCGATACTGTGTAGCGCGCCTGGTCGCCACACAGCGCAATCATTACCGCTCCGTGTTCCGGCAGGTTTGCGGCGCAAGCGGCTGCGTCGGAAACTGATACGCGTCCTGCTTCAACGTCGTCGAGACTGAATCCGAAGTACCTACGAAAGTCAGATCGGAGTGCCGGCTCGCATTCTCGTATAAGCGCTGCGAGCCGGACGAGTTTTTTAACGCTTCTCCCGCCGAATTGAAGAGCTTTGTGATAACGTCCATCATGGCTTCGTTTGACGGGTTTCCAGAAACGGGGTCAATCACCTTTGCAATCCCGTCCGCACCTCCAACCACAAATTCGTCGATGACGTCGTATGTGAACACCGGATTTTTTTGCGCTTCCGCAACGCAACGCATGAATTTGTATTCGTTAAACTTCTCATCGCGGATACCAAAGTTATGCCCGTTAATTGTTACAGTTATCATCCCTGCGCCCTCCTACTCTTCCGGCCCGATCGGCTCCGTGATCGGCGTTGCGATCGGCGTCGCGATATAGCGGTACGCGGTTTTCCCTTCATCGTCCGGAAGCGCCGTAATCGTCATATCGTAACCGATCGCGTCCCCGTCGGTGTAGGTAATATCCCCACGTTCGCCGAGCTTGCCGTTTGGGATCACAATCCGCTGGATGCGCCCGCTGTTGAGCAGCATTTCGATCACCCATGGATGTGCGCTTGCGTCCCCGGGCCCGCTCTTGATTGTAATGTTCCCGTTCCTGTCTTCTGTGACGTTTTCTGCGCCGTAGTACTCCTTGAGGACGGCGATATTTGTTTCGATGCACACAAATTGGAACGTTTCTCCATATTTGGTCTGCACGGTAAGTACCGTGGAGCCGCCCCAAGCCTTGATCTCCTCCTTGCTTTCATCACTCGCGTTGGTGACGCCGTCTTCCGACGCGTATCCGAGATTTTTAAACGCTTCGCTGAGCGGATCCACTGCGTTCATCGGTAGCGGCGTTCCAGTCGGCGCTACGAAAATCGCGCCCGTGGCTTTCGGCTTGCCGGTGCTTACGTTTGCGTTGTTGTTATTTTCCATAATTTATACCTCCCGATTGTTATAAAATGTGACGTCATACTCACCCTGATACCTGCCAGATATATGGTCCGGATCCGGGAAATTGTAGACTGTATCGCGTCGGATGCGTGTAACGCCGCCTATAGCGGCAGGCATGGACAGTATTGCTGTATCGACCCGATCCGCGAGTTCCGAGGCGTTGTAGCGCGTATCCGCCCATGATTGGACGGCTATATTCGCCGTGTCAATCACGTGGTTTGAGATACTTCCTCCGACCCGCTCGACGGTCACGAAAGACTCTGGGCGCTCCTCCGGCACGTCTGCATATACGGGAACATCTACCCTGCTTTCCAGATAGTTGATAATTTCGGCCTCGATGTTCATATCTTCACCGCGTTTTTTGCTTTCAGCAGCGCATTGCTACGCAGAACGCCTTTGAAGTATGCCCTGTCCGTGCCTGGCCGTACGAGACCCTTGGCGCGATCCGCCCTTACCGCGACGCTGCCCTCAAACTGCTCGCCGGAAATGCTTCGTGCAGTGCGGGCGATCCGCTGCGTGACATTGCTTACCAACGCGACCGTTCCCGGCGCTTTCAGCACCTCGTTTCGGATCCCGTTATAATTTGCGTAGAAGATTTTAGCCATTGACCGCCTCCACATTCACCGCCATGCACCAGTCCGTCGGACAAGCCGCTTTGTCGTAGTAACCTGGCTTTCCGATCACCTTGTACCGCTTCCCTCGGACTTCGATTTCCGCGCCGCGGAAGATCCCGGGATCGATCTCGTAGACATACGCCTTCGGAAAGAAGAGTTTCAGCCGCGCCCGCGTCCCATCCGGCCGGTTGCTGTCCTGCACGCCGGCCAGGTCGGCGCCGTCGAGCGGCTGCACCAGGACGTTTGACACCTGCGCTGTTATCGGCTCGCGCTGCTCCTGGTTAAACGCGTCCGCTCCGGCCGCGCCATCCTTATAAATGACTGTCACGGTTTCGCCGGTCATGCCGCGCCGCCCTCGCTTTCCACGCTCCGGTCTTTATGCGTCATTGGCGGGATTGTCCCGATCCGGACGCCGCCGAGGCCGAGCGTCTTTTTCTCCGCCCGCGTGAGGTAGAGATCCCCGTTCGGGTTTTGGAACGAATAGGATTCCGTAAAAGGGCCGGCCGTGTTGTTGTGCTGCGTGGCTCCGAGCGACGCCCAGGCGGGCGAGATCAGTACTCGGTGCACCATTGCGCAAGAGACTACGCGGTACGCGTCCGTGAGCGTACCCTCCGGATTTTCGGAGCCGCCCGCCCGGATGATGATCACCGCGGCGTCCGCGAGGAGGAGCTCCGCACGCGGCATATCCTCCTCGTTTACCACTCCATACCGGGCTATAAGGTCATCGACCGTCGCAAATATCATTCAGCGCCGTTCTCTTTATCGTCTTTGGGCTCTTCGGCGTCGGCATCCGCGAGGGCTTTGGCGTCGGCCGCGTCTGCTTCAGCTTCGGCCTTTTCGAGCAACGCCTTGAGTTTCCCCCCCGATGCCTTTTTCGGGTAGCTTACGCCGAGCGCATCCAGCTTCGCCATGCGGACGACTTCCGAGTCGATTCCGGCGCCATCCGCCTTTTTCGGCGCGTTCTCGGCCGGCGTGGTTCTTTCTCCGCCGGGCGCGTCCGCATACTCCCAGCCATTTTGCAGGTGGACCTTCACGTACGGCTCCGGCACGGTTGCGGAACGGTTCGTTTTCGGATGATACAGCAATATATTCTTTGCCATTTTTGCGCCCTCCTATTTCTCTTCTTCTGTTTGGATCCGCGCGAACCACTCAGGCACGAGGATTCCCCATCCGATGTATGCCTCCGAGCGAAGATACACCTGGTTGTGCCCCTTCAGGTCGCCGAGCGTTTTATCGTTGTCGGGATTGCCGTACGGGATGACCTCCAGCGTCATTTCTTTCGCGTAGCCCCAGCGGAACGCGCTCTCGAAATCGCCGAGAATGGCCAGATCCAACGATTCACCGAACGATACGGTCGGGTTCGCTGTCACTGGCAGTCCGTTAATGCTTCCGACGGTCTGACCCCACGCAAGTTCCGGATAGAGCCTCCGGCCTGTACTGTCGGTCTTTGTCGCAAGGGCAGACCGGAAACCGGGCGAGAACGCGGCGCCGGAAACATTGCCTTCCTGCGATTCGATCAGCATGATCGCCGTGTCCATGTCTGCGTCCGGATTGGCCGTAGCAATGACCTTCTGCGTCACGCCCGTATCGAAGCTGTTGCTTCCCACGACGGCAGACGCCGCGCCCGTACGCGGGTTGAGCCCGTGAAACGCCGCGATGTCGAGGCCCCTGGCAAGCTTGCGCCCGAACCCTTCCACAAACGACTGCAGGATCCCGAGCTGGAAATCCTCGTCAGCAGATAAGAACTCGTCCGTGATGCGCGTGCCGTACTCGAACTTGATCGGCACGACCGTCACTGGAGTGATCGTAACGCCGCCGTTGGTCTTTGCGCCGCTTTCCGCGACGATGTCGACCTCTGAGTCCATCGTGAACGTGAATTCCTTGCGTCCCGTAAATGCGATCGGCTCCGTCTGCGCGAGTGACGCGATCGAGGATTCCCCTTTCACGAGATTCACCATCCCGGGAATGAGCTCGGGCGGGAAAAGCGCTGTCCCTTTTTCAATAATCTGTGTCATAAATATCAACCTCCTCCTGGTTCAGTGGTAATTTGGCTCAACAGCTTTTTATATGGCGCTTTCTTTTCGTCGACGCCTTCGTCGCTGCCTGGGTTCCCGGTCTCGGTCTTAATGACCGGCCTGGTGGCCTTCGGCAGATTCTCCGCAATGATCGCGGCTTTTGCTTCGATCTCCTCTTTTGTGGATCCGCTGAGCAACGCATCCATGTCTTCAGGGATGCCTTTTTCTTTGCGGATTTCCGAGCGCCAGGAAGCTTCCTGCCTGCGCTTCCCTTCCGCTGCGACTTGCGCCTCCGCAGCAGTGAGCCTGTCAGTGAGCTTTTGAATTTCGCTTTTTTGCGATTCTTCCTGCGCGTCGTACTTTTCGGCCTTGCCCTTCAGTACGTCGTAATCGACATACTTCTCGCGTTCTTTTGCAAGACGCGATTCGACGGCTGTATTCAACTCTTCTTGGGTAAATGTTTTTTCCTGGTTGACGGATCCAGTACCTTGTCCCCCGGCGGGGGCGCCCTGCTCTTTTTGACCGGTAGCAGTTCCGATGTCTTTCTGTGTCATTTTCTGACCTCCTTATCATTGCACTCTGGATATCTCAATGTCAATCCCGAAACAGTGCCAAAGTGTGCCAACTTTTTCGGGATATCAAAAAGCCGCCACTTGGGGCGGCTTGGTGATCGTATAAAATATTTCCTAATAAAAAACCGCCCATAGGCGGTTAGTAACTTGTAATTCTTACGCCGTTATGCGCTCGGCGTCACATCACTATTATATCGCTTCGATTGTTCCAGTTGTCAACTGCAATCATTGTATCCACAGGTTGATCTGATTCTAAAATTGTTCCATCCGAATTCAATTCATAAAGAAATGCATATGTTTGATCTATGGATGTTTCATTATCACCTTCAAATGGATAACCTAATGCGTAATTGTCCCCAGAAGCGCTCCAAAACCCTGATGTTGGTCTGCATATATAATCCACAAGCGCCAACCCACACTTCTCCTCCGTTTCTCCATCCTCAATAGGGATATATTCGCCATGCGGCTGGATTCGGTCTTGTTGTATCCCGTCTCTTATTTTTTTTAATAGTTCAATACTCATTCTATTATCTCAACCATATTCTCAAATTTTATATCAGGCTTGAAATTTGCATTATCCATTCTGAAAAATTGTATTGAGTTTTGCTTTGCTTGATCAATACCATCATAATTTATTATACCAGACTGAGGATCAATAAAAATGATTTTTCCATTGATTTTTTCGGCAACATAGACGTGGCCAGGATCCTTAAGCTTAGAACCCACCCATCTTTGGCGTACCGCAAACCTTGCGCCATCTTCATATGTTTCGAGCGCCCTCAATAACGCCGCTTTATCCAGATAAAACTTTGACTGCGTAACATCAAACCAGTCTGCTGCCGTGCGAATCGCATTTCTGGCCGTTTGCCTGCTTTTAGCCGTCACGTTGAATCCCCGGCGCCTTAGTTCGTAAGCGGGGACACACCGCTGACAATTGTTTTTATACCCGCCTATATTTGATTTACCCAAAGCGTTTTTAATAGACATTGGAGCTCCTCTGCGAACTGTTTTCTCACCAATAGTGATATCCCGACTTCCTGTTTTGGCTTTAATTGGGTTTCCTTGTGTGTTAAACGCCGGCTTACGATCCGGTCGTTCTCCGATACCTTCGCCTTTCTCGGTAAGCTTGCTCAAATAATCCGGATCATACCCGTCGACATGGGCGTGTTTCGCGTCCTGCGCTGGCATCCATACGCAGTCACAGTAGTTGTGGTATTGCCAGAATTCCCGCGGCGCCGTTCTGCGATCGATAAATCCCAGGCTCGCAATCGAGACGCACCAGGGACAGGTGTAGGCTCCCGTGGGTATTCTCGCGAAGAGCGGCGCGTCTATTGTGATTTGCTCGCGGTATCCGCGCTTGACTCCGTGGTCAAGCGCTCCACGGAGATATGCGGCGCCGGCGTCACGCGACTGCAGCGCCTCCTGTATCGCCTTTCCAGTGATCGCCTTCCCCATTGCGTTGCCGTATACGTCGACGAGCGTCCGCAATGGAACTTCCTGCCGCTCTAGCACATCCAGCGCGATCGCCTGCGCGGCCGTCCCGTACTTTATCGTAAGATCCCCGAAGATCTCCTGCATGGCGGCGAAATACAGGGCGCGTTTTTCTGGCCCGCCGTCATACAGGCTTATAATCTTTGCGATCTCCTCATCAAGCTGCTTGCGCGCCGTGCTCGACAGTAGCTTCAGCTGGTTTGATATCTTTGTTGCGTCGTCGACTGTTTTTATCATTGCACACCTTCCGGCTGCGCCGGTGTCTGATTCTGCTCGTTATCCGCGACCTGCTGTGCAATCTCGCCGAACGTGCCTGCGGCTTTCGCACTGATACGCTGCGATTTCATGCGCATGATTTGATCTCCTGTATAGCCGAGTTCCTCCAGCACAACATCCGTTTCACCAAGCCACGGGATAGCGGTTACCTGCTTCATGAGCGCGTCGGACTGCGCAGCCATTGACAGGCGGGCGGGTGAACGAAAACGCGGCATTACCCCGAGCCATTTATCCGGCATATCCCAGATGCTTCTGCATTCCCCTTTGATTGCGAGCGCGATCAGTGCGATATTTTTCAACGCGTTCCCGTTTGTATCATTGAGCTTTTCGGCCTCCATGATTAAATCCTCTTTTGCCGCGTAGATCGCCTCCGCGCTGGTCGGATTGTCATGGATCACGCCGAGCGAGCTTATTGGAACGGACGTCTCGCCGGAAAATTCGGCGGCGAGGCTGCGCATCTGCTCGGTAAGCGGCGTCAGCTGCATCTGCGGGAGTTGTCCGTATACCGGCAAGTCCCCATTTTCGTCTCTGCCTATCCCGAAAATATTCCCGATATAAGCGTCCCATTTTGACTGCTTCCGAACCTTATCCTCCTCACCTCCAAGCAGGTACTTCTGCGGGGCGCTGAAAAACTCGGCGGCGATATCCATGCGCACTGCACAACGGATCGCTCTGTCGATGATACTCATTGATGCGCGGCTGATGCGCGACGTGCCGAACGGTTTCTCCAGTGTCGGCTTGTAGATCAGCGCTTCCATCAGCGGCCGACCGAAATTGTTTTCCGTTCGCGTCACTCTCCATGCTCGTCCGGCCAGGGAGCATTCAATCGTGTCTGTATCCGTATACAAGATCACCGCGGTCGGCGGTTTTAGTGTGATCGGCGCCTGGAGCAATCCGGATAAACTCGGTGTATCCGAGTATTTTGTAATCACGATACCGGCTTTGATGCGTTTTTTTCTCGAGTCCCATAGCGCCGCAGCGTTACGCGCAGAATAGGCACTTATAATCACGTGTGGTTCGTCTTCATCAGGATCTCCGGCGCTGACTGTCAAAAATGCGCAGCTGTTAGTCAGTTCTGACGTTGTGGTCTGTCGATAAAGATCGTAAAAATTATTTTCCCGCAGGACGCTCGTAAGGGGATCCTCAATCCTACCGGGATATGCAAACCCATCGAACCGCGATCTCACTGCCAATGCGTCAACCGCTTTCGCCCCCCATCCGCTACACACTTCCGTCAAACTCACGAGATTATTCGGGAGGCTTACTCCGAGATTTTTTGCGAGCACTTTCCCGTCATAATAACGGTTCCTTAGCAGATTGCGTGTTCTTTTCTTACCGCAAAGCTTCAGCAGTTCATCGATCAGTTTTGATTCTTCCGGCGTCAGTTCGTCACCTGTTGTTTTTGTTATAAGCATCTTTGTCCTCCTTACCACACATACTGTTTTTTCCGCTTCGGCAGCGGTTTCTTGTTCTTTGCCCAGTAAACGGCGAGCGCGGCCGCCTCGGACGCGATCAGTTGGCCTGTCCGGCTGATATATGAGAAGCCACCGCCTCCGCTTTTGGTCGTATATTTATCGAGCGACAGCAGCGACGCCTTGAGCGCTTCCTGTTCCGCGTGAAAGAACGCGCCGGACGCCATCAGCGTGTCCAGCAGCGCATTCGACGCGAGTTTGTCGCCCATCCGGCATATCTCGATGAGCTCCGGCTTGATAACCTTGCTCATTGTCGCATCGCCAATCATGTTCAGCGCGCCGGCACGGCCGTTTACGAGCAGTCCTGTAAACCCATCATGCTCCCGGAACCGCTTCGCAATCGTGATGATCTGCTCCATGCCCTTTTTTGCGTTCGCATAGTCGATCAATTCCGAGTAATACCATCCCTCTTTCATAAACGCTCCAAAGGCCGCCGACCAGGTCTCGCCATCCTGCGCGAAAGATATCCCGATCGCGTATCGTTCGCAGTTCTCCGGCGCCGGGCGCCTCTTCGTGATCCCCGCTTCCCATTGCTCCTTGCTGTATATCGTGCCCTTCGCACTTTTGTACCAGTAGCCTAGATGCTCACGCGCGAAGCCCTCGATGTCGATCGTCCGGAACGTCTGATAGTCCATCTCTATCACGCCCTTATTGATCCGGTAGTCCCACGCAGGATTTACGCGCCGCCACGTTTTTTCGCTTGCGATATCGTCCCTCTTCAAGTCCGTAACGCCCCATTCAAGATATACGTTCCCGGCGGTAAGCGACCCGCCATAAGCATGCCCGCGATATTCTTGAAAAACCACGCCATGCCCGCTGCGCGAACTGATCGGCGGCGTTCCCATCATGACGACGATGGCAGCTTCGCTGGCGGTAAGGATTGAAGATAACGACAGCCATTCGTCCTGATCCATTTCCTGCGCCTCATCGAGGACGATCCAGTCATAAGAGTCTCCTCGCTTTTTTACAGACGAACGGGAAGCGAAGTTGATCACGCCGCCATTGTCGAACTCGAACGCTTCTGATCCGCGCCCTCTTATAGTTTTGCAGCAGCGCAGCAGATCCGGGTATCTCGCGTTTTCAAACCATCGCGTCTGCAGCCGGCTATGCTGCATGATAGCAGCATCAACCTGATGCGCTGTATGGAGAATTCTCTTCCCTTGCACGGCGGCCGCATAGAACTCGATCACCTCAATAGCGCCATTCTTTCCGTTTTGGCGCGGTGCCGACAGCCCGAGTTGATGGCATCCGGATGCAAACGCCTGCTTTATGATCAGGCACTGCCATGGATCCGGAGTGAATCCGTAATTTTTTACAGTCTCAATCGCATATGTCCCGATTTTTCCGGTTTTTAGCATTCCGACCGTGAACGTCGGCTTCTGATTGTCCTGAAGCGTACTCATGGTTTCGGTTTTTCCTTATTATCGCGTTCACGTAGCTTTATGATCATGGATTCACCTGTTTCGGCAGCTTCCTTTTTTCGATGAGCATAGCCCAGTATGAACTGCTGCTGTACCTGCATGATTTTTACAACGGCGTTGATTGCTACCTCGCCACCTTCCTCGGCTTTTGGCATTAGTTTTTCGCTGAGATACGCAAGGCGCTCGACCGCGATCTTCGTTGCACACTGCGGATCTTGGATCTTAATTCCGTCGAAGATTTCTTTCAGCACCTTTTCAGCGCCAGCGCCAAATTCACGATATATTGTCGTGACGGATTTTCCCTGTATCATAGCGCCACGGATTGCCTCGACACGCTCAGCTTTGAGTTTTGCCTCTTTCGCGGGCGAAACACGCAATTCTGCTTCTGTCGGCTTTGGCGCCGCTTTCGCATTCTGCTTTTTCTTTGGATTCGCTTTCGCATTCTGCTTTTTCTTTGGATTCGCTTTCACGTCTGTTTCCTTTCCCGGCGTTTCACCGTTTCTCTTCACCATGACTCCCATTCCTCCGGCCTGATATCCGCGGCGGGCTTCTCCGGCGCCCGGACGGACGGCAGCTTGTCCGATTTTCTGCGGTTGCACTTCCGGTGGGTCAGCTGCAGGTTTTCGAGTGCGACCGGATCACCGCCTTTGCTCACCGGAATGATATGATCGATCGCCGCGCTCATCAGGTCGCTTGCCGGCAGCGTCTTATCTACAGGCTGCCCGCAGATCGCACAGACGTCTTCGTTCGCCAGCAGCTTCCGGCGGTTTCTCTCGTACTCCTGACGCGCCGCGGAAGTTGGATATCTGATCGTTTTGTCGCTTGCCATTTTTTCTCCTAAAAAACAAACCCCTTGGGGGTTTTTGGCTATTCACATGCGGGGTCCTGGATGGCCGGGGGCGGGGGGCTCCTCCCCTACCATCCAGACGCCGCCGGCACAAAGAAAAAGACATGCTTGCTTTTGCATGTCTTTTTCTTTCCTCGCGCGTTTATTATTTAATACTTGTTCTTATAAAACTTTGACACTAACAGTTTAACACAGTCTATAGTGCCAAAGTGTGCCAACTTTTTCGAAATACCGAAAATTATTCCGTCCGCTTTTCTTCCCGCTTTCTCTTTTCAATGAGATCCCGGAGCGTTGCGGGAAACGATGTATTGATTTTGTTGAGCGCTGATTCATGAATGCGCAGGCACGACCGCTTGCTGACGTAGGCGGAGTCGGCCGTATCCTGCCAGGACCTCCCCTCGATGTACCGCTCCCGGATAATCGTCCGCTCGGTTGGCGTCAGTCCCCTGATCATCGCCTCCACTATCCCGATCTCCTCCGTGATCCGGGAGATGGTACCCGTCAAGGCGGCATTCATATCGGCAAGTAGGGCGCCCGCCTCGGCCGTGGGATCTGCCTCCGGGTACCGCCGCGGATTCTTTACACGTCCGATTGTGTGTTCTTCCTGCAGATCGGCATGTTCGATGTAACAGCTGCCGGCGTCGTAATCGCTCGGCGATTTCCTGCAGTCGAGATTCCCGTTCGCCTCGCCAATGGCGCGCTGGAGCGCTTCAAGCTCGTGCGCAATCATTTTCACCGAGCGCAAATACTCTTTTGCCATATTCATGCAGCGACACCTTCCGCGTCCGCAAGCAGCGCGTCTATATCAAACTCGTACTGCGCGCCGCCTTTCAAGTTCTCACGGATCCACCTGAGCGTCCCGTCCGCGATCGGCTGGTGCTTGCGCTTTCGGTGATATGCCTTGATCGTGGAGACGATCAGCGGGAACGTGTCGCGAGCGGGAGGCGCGCCTCGCTCTACGATCAGCGGCTTTTCTGTGTACGCCTTGAACGCGCGGCCGGTAAATGGATTGATTCCCTCGAATATGCTGTCCTTGTCGATATAGAATCCTGGATGCGGCGTCGGGCAGTCGAGCTCCGCGTTCTTCACGGTGTCGCGGACCGGGAGCGGATCAACCAGATTCCTGCTGTGCGAGAATGCCCGCTTGTTCTTTTGGTAGTTCCTTATGTCTATGGCTTTCTCTTTGCCGAGATAGGTTGCGAGCACCGCGCTGTCCTCGCCGTCCTGATCGTAGATGTCCTTGCGGTTTATATCGCCATAGCCCCATAGCTCGCGCAGCTCCCCGGAACTCGGCCCGCCGTTTATGATGATATGCACATGATGGCGGCCGGACTCCCCGATCTCCGACACGTACAGGTATTTGAACGGCAAACCTCGGCGCTTGTACCATCTGCGCAGTCGGCGTAGGAACCGTTCGATCTGTTTCCTCGCCGCCGCGTTGTCTTTCGGAAGATGCTCATCGTTGCTCGTGCAGGTGATAAACCCGTCTCCGCACCCGAAGTTCGCACAGATCAGGCGCTGTATTTTCCGGATCATGTTCCGCTTGTTGACTTCAAGAACGGCCGCCGCGCTCGGCGACTGCTTCGGCGCACGGTTTCTCCGCGGCGCCGTGGGATACGCCGAGTGAATCTTTGAAAATATTACCGCTCCCGCGAGCGTCCATTCCTTGACAAGCATTTATTTTTCTTTCCTCAAATAATATGTGGTCGAGAAGATAATATGTACTACCAAGCCCAATGCTTCTATATAGAAGCGTTTCATTTATTATTTAGAATTCTGTTCCTCAAACGCGTCGATAGCCTTCAGGGTGACCGCCGCAACCTGTATCGCTTCGAGCGCGACGCTCTGTGCGACTTCCTTTATAACTGGAAGCTTCAGCGCGATGACCGAAGCCTCATTGGTTTTGATCGCGTCCCAATACTCTTGCACAGCCTTACCGAGTTTTTTTATATTGATCTCCGTTTCCTCCAGCTCTTCAAGCATGACAGCATAGGCTTCGTGCTGCGAAGCGTAATCCGGATGGCCGGCGCACGCGTAATCTTTCTCTTCCGATATCGCCTTGGCAAGCGACTGCTCTACCTTCCCTCGCGCTTTCTTTAGCGCAGTCTCCGGAAACATCGTGACCTGATCTTTACTCATTTTGTTTTGCCTCCTCTTCCTTCGGATGTAATTTATAGCCTCTTGATTTTGCCGCCGCTCTTGCAGCCTCCCTTGTCCTGTAATAGCCAGATCTCAACAATCTGTTCTTGGGATTATGCATAAACCAGTCTGTTTTATCGAGAATTACTTGATGGCTCAAATCAAACCCCACAGATCCAACAATATAAACTGGAGACCTTTGTGGGCAATCCTCCGGGCATGGGAATTCTTGATTTACCCTTGCCCAGTGTTTACAGTCCCCTTCTAAATATCTACAAATTTCAGAAAGGTAATAAATCGGCGTACCCAATGGTAGTGCTAAGGCGACCCAGTTTTCTACTTCTATACCTTTGTACTCCGCATATGTCTTCTTTGTCATTTATCTACCTCCTGTACCGCGCTCCGGGCGCGGGCGAGTTCTATATAATCCACTGTCGGCGCCGGGAGATCCAGCCGGATCAATATGTCCCGCAACAATGCAGCTTCAAGATCTGTCAGCGGTATGCCTTTTCCGGGTTTTTTCGCGTCGTCGAACCATGACCGGATATCCAGCTTCGGCGGATCCCCGTTCCAGGAAACGCGCCGGACTTCTATCCGGGTGCTCTTCTTTTCGGACAGAATCCCGATATACTCATCTACGCGGAATTCAAGCGCCATGATCTGTATCCTCCGTTTCACTCTTGTCCAAAATTTCCAGCGCCCATGATATATTTTCGCGCAATATGCATTCATAATCTCTGGAAAGTATCTGATTTTCGATAGCACTCAACTCATCGTAAAGCCTCGCTATGTGCCTCAGTATTTCGGCTTTTTTTATCGGCGCATTCGCTTTTTTTTCTTCAATGCTCGCAAGCATTCTCGCAAGATATCTCCGCGCTTCTATTCGCCCACCTGGCGTGTTGTTATATACGAAACGCGCGGTATTCTCCTTATTAATTGTCAGACGCGGCTTAATTGTTTTGTTTTGTGGTTTTGGCTTAGTCAATTAGACCCCCTCCGCATCCTCTTCTTTTTTGGCGACCAGCGTGTATAGCGGATGCGTGCCGTCCACGATCTGCCTCTCAACGTCGCTCATTTCATAGCCAAATTTTCCGAGGAATGCATAGACATCGGTCTGGCTGTAGTCACGCTTTTGAAAGAGCGCCCTGCCATCACCTCCCCAGCTTTTATGCCATACGTTTTCCTGATCATCGATCACCAGATAGACCATCAGAAATAAGCCGTGGATCCAGCCGCTTTGTACCTCTTCGACAAGCGTGCTGATCGGCGTATCCTCCTCTTCGTGCAGTTCACGTTTTTCCTCATCCCATTTGTATAGATCCGCAAAGATCTCGGTATTCGGTTCACCCGCAGAATACTCTTCAATATCCATGCAGCATATGGCGGCCTGAAATATCTCGTTCTTGTTCCGGTCCAAGGCACGCATGGGAACAGTACGTACGAACTCCAGACGCAGCGTATACATCTGCCTGCATATTTCGTCCAGTTTCGCGGCGCGATCGGCTGCGTCCGCTTTTTCCTGCTGCGCTTTCTTAACATCATCCGCCGTAATGCCGCTTTGCGAGAATTTCTCCATTTTATTGCCATATAAATACCACCGCGTGCCGCTTCCTTCTGTATAATAGACGGCCTCTGTCGGGATTTCATCCGCCTCCTGCTCCGCGTCGAAATCATCATCGATATCGATATGATGCTCTAATCTTGTGTATTTCCATGCTTCCTCGTTTTTCGGAAATGGTAATATCCCCTGGTTCTCTAAAAATGCACGGATTCGCGGCGCGTTCCGCTCCGCTGCTTCCTTCCTTATCCTCTCATTACACCAGTAATCAAAGTTTGGCGATCCGATATAGTCCAGTACAAATTTCTTGTTTTCCGGATCCGTGAGTTTTTCCAGTTTAATATAATCCCCAATCGTAGCGCCCTTGGCAATGCCCTTTTCAACGGCGTCTCTTGGCAGCTCCGCGATCTTTAAGCGGTGCCGCACCGTCGATTCGCTGAATCCCGTTTTTTCGACAATCTCCGGGATCGTGGCGCCGAGATCAATCATCATCTGAAATCCCGCCGCCTGCTCCGGGATCGTTAAATCAGCACGGGCAAGATTCTCGAGCAGCATGGTCCCGAGCTGTTCTTTCGGATCCATCTCCACGATGGCGCACGGGACAGTTTCCAGTCCCGCGAGTTTCGCTGCCGCAAGTCGCCGGTGGCCGATCACGATCCTATATATTCCGGTCCCGGCGAGCGGGACAACAGTTAGGTTCTGCAAGACCCCTCTCGCCTTGATGCTCTCGGCGAGCTCGGCGAGATCCCCGAGATTGTCCCCGCGCGGGTTGTCCGGATGCGGGCTCAAGTCTTTTACGCTTATTTCCTGTATCATTTTTGTTTCTCCTCTCTATTTTTCCGGTCGGCTTCCTGTTGCCGGGCAAATTCCTCGCGCTGCCGGCGCGCTACGGCGCCCGGATCGCTTTTGCTTTCCGGAAGCGGCTTCGGCCCTTGCTCGGCATAATTCCACTTCGTTTTCAGCGGCGGATTCACATCGATGGTCACAGCTTTTTTCCGGCAGTCCAAACAGCGCTTCGCCCGGCTTGCCTTGCCTGATGCCTCGAACTGTTTTCCGCAGATTATACAGGTCTTCATGACAACGCCCCCCCCCCCGATTTTTTTGCCGCCTTGCTTTCCACCTGCAAAAACGCGCTGCAGGTGACAATAAGCGGTGATTTTGGGTTCAAGCCATCAACGGAAACTGTCTGCGTGGTCGTGTATGCGCAAACATCATTTTTGATGCATGATTCACAATCAGGCTTTTTTAATGCGTACAAAATCGTTATTGTGCGGCCTCCTCTTCATATTTCCAGCGTAGCTCGATATCTGATTCGGAGTTTTTACTCCTCATGCCTACCAAGCCTCTCTATGCGCTCCATACGCCGAGCGTGTATGCTCTCTTTATACCTGTCGCGGATAACCTCCGCGAACGCGCAGCCGGCCACTCCGGCAACCGCGCCAATCCCAACACACACGATGCACATCAAAATGACGCGCGGTGTCTCCATCGTCAGCATTTTCCTACCTCCGTTTTATTTATTTCCGGTGCTATCCGCCGCCCCGAAAGATCATGAAAAGAGCGGGCTATGGCACCCGTAGAAAAGACGATCCTTACGGAGACCGCTGCCTCAAGCGGTCCGGGACGGCGGATAACGCCGGAAAATTTATAAACGTTGTTCATGCGAACATCCCTCTCTCTTTGAGCATCTCAAAGACATCCTCGACATGATATTTTCGATGGTTCCCGATTGGGATTTTTGGATAGCCTTTCATGATCTTGTTTACCTGGTCGCCATTCGTCCCGAGCAACAGAGCCACGCATCCGGTCGAAATAATATAAGCGTGGCTTTCGCCTTCATATTCGGTTCCGGCCAGACGAATAGGCAACTCCCGTATAAACTCGGCTCTCGTGATCATTTGCCCGCCCCCTCTGTGATCTTCCCGGCGCCGTCCGAAAAATAAGCGGCGTCAAGTTTTCGCTGTGTTTCTTCGCGGCGCCGGCGCTCTTCGGCCGTGGCCGCGGCTTTCGCTTCCGGGCTGTCAAAATTGTCAAGCGTGATCCACGCCGGCGGGGTCTCCCATCTCTGCATCTGCCTGTGAAGATGTATTTCCCGGTTGTAATGATCGAGCAGTTTCTCATACGCCATCGCTTTCAATATCGTGAATGAAACGCCCGCTTTCCGCGTGGCCATAACCAATGTGCTGAAGATCTGCTCAAAGGCGAACTCGGCCTCCTCGGGTGTGGCGTTCTCCGTCTGGAGATCTTTATATATACCCTGCTCTCCGTTGAGAAATTCCGGCTTCTGCGCGTCGACCCGATATGCGGTGTCATCGATCCGTTCCTCGGTCCTGGTGTTCTTCATTTGACCCCCCCTATGAAACGGATAGGCCGGAGGAATAAGAGGATCATTTTCGGCAAGCAGATCTCCGTAGATTGACCAGTATTGCGCAACATCACGCAGTGGATCTCTGGATCTGATCTGTCGTCACGCGTCGCCTTTGTCTCGACGACACAAATTATCCTTACTGATTTTGTTCCTTGGTATTTCATCGTGCTTTTTCCCTCTGGCGCCGAGCGTTCGCCGCGATCCGCTTCTTATCGCGACCACTGCCCGCCATGCTATGCGTCAATTCATCGAATGTCCGCGGGGATTCCCGCCAGTCTTTACCCTTATGCTGCTGCTGATATTCGAATTCGGCGACTTTAAGCGTTTTCCCGTGGCGACTATGCTGCTGTGAAACTTCGCGTTTTCCCTTTTTCATCGCGTTTCCTCCACCTTTCAGATAGACATGCTGAAAATGAAGCGAAGAACGAGATATACGAGGCCAATAATGACGGCCGCACTGGTGACGGCACTCACACTCGGCGCGCCGTTGATCGCCTTGTATATCTTCACCATTTCGTCTGTAAGCTTCTGCAGATCTTCCGCATCTGCGGTCTCTGATTCGTCCGCCAGCAATTCCAGCTGGCGGAAGAGCAGTTCTTTTTGTTTGGTGATATTCATCCTCTTCATCCTTCCTATTTATTTACCAATCTTCCGTGATCTACTATCCATTCTCTGCGAGACGGCGGCAGCACGTGAATCGTTAAGCGTGCTGATAAAAGGCGGTTCCGCCGTCTTGCACAAAACAGAGCGTGATATAATGCGGGACATGAAGGATATCTTTGACAATCTGACCGACGAAGAACTTGAAACCTTGCGATATTTTGCGGGACGACAAGGCGAATGGCTTGAGGTTCCGATTGATTGGTGTGTCCGGAGCCTGTATGACAAGGGGTTGCTGATCGGTACAATGACTTGGCAAGGCATCTTTATAAACGCGGGGATTTCCGACAAGGGGCTTGAAGCGCTCCGGTACCGCGATGAGAAAGCCGAGCGTGAGCGCAAAGAAAAGAAACAAGCAGGCAGACGGTATTGGATCCCGATCATTATAAGCAATTGCTTGGCAGCCGCAGCCATTGTCGTCGCCATCATTGCCCTGCTCCACTCTTTATGAAAGCCACTATAGCCACTATGAGAGCAGTTACCGGTAGCATATAACTTATAATTCCCGCCGCTACGGAATGATCGCAGGGGAACTCCCAAACACTTTTGAAAAAATGAAGGATTCTCTTCATTGTGCCGCCTCCGGATACTCCGGAACAATGTTCCCCGATATAACCATATTGGCGATTTCGTCCCGCAGCGCGTTCACTTCATCAAGCTTTGCGTTCAGTAGGGCGGTTTTTTCTTTTATCTCATCCAATCCGTTGATCTGAATTTTCATTTTCGAGCGCCGGATGTTCGCGTTCATCCCAGCCATAAAGCGTGTTCGGATCTATACCCATTCCGACGCAGAACTTCTCGATATCATCAGCCTTGATCGGTTTGTACCCATTCACTAATTGTGAAAAATCTTTCTGCGAATACCCACAGCGTCCCGCAATGAATCCTTGCATTACGCCAGATGTTTCTTTTTCTATTTTTATAAGCATTCGCATTCTTTCAGGAAGATCCATATTTTCTATACCTCCATAATCGCATATCCGAATTTCGGAATTTTCTATATTGTAATTCTGTATTTCAGAGTTGTCAATACTTTTTTTCTGAATTTCGGATATTTTTTCTTTACATTTCATTTTTTGTGTATTAGGATAAGAAAGAGGTAATGAAAAACATGTCGACAATAGGAAAAATGATAAAATTTCATCGCGAACGTTGCGGCCTTAAGCAATCCGAACTTGCGGCTTCTGTTGGCCGAGGGGTATCGGTAATTTCAAATTGGGAAAACGGGACAAACTCTCCAAGCGCAGATATGATTGAATTACTATGCAGTATGCTAAAATGCGATCCCAATTCTTTATTCGGATGGGGAGAGCGTGGACTTCCGCAAAACGAAATTCTCTTGCTCGAGTATTTTCGAAGGCTCAATCAAGATGGACAAGATAGTTTGTGTAATACGGCCTCCGGCCTAACGACAGTTGAGGAATATAAAAAACGTTACATCGATGAATCGATGGAAGAAGACGCATAGCTGAAAGGAGAACGAAATGAAAGTTGTAAGCAAAGCCACATATATACGCCAACTGGCAGAAAATTTCAAAATACAACAGATTTCTCAGGAAGAATACTCCCGGCAGATTGCGTATGCGTTTTCACAGCCTTATATCGAACATGATACCGGAGATGATGTTGATGATGAAATCGCCGCAATGCAAGGGCTTGTGAATGACGGGGTTATTTGGGAAGCGGATTTTATCAAACAGCGAGAGCTTATATCCGCGCTCTCCTCCGCTCAACTGAAAGAGGCGAAAGCGGAATTGAAAGCAAAGGAAAAGGAAGAGTACAACGCCGCTAAAGCCGCGGAGAAGGAGGAACGCGATGCCGCCAGGGATGCGAAAAAAGAAGAGCGTGACGCCGCGAAAAATGCAAAGAAAGAACTGGACGCCGCGAAAAAGGAACGAGATAATGAATTGCGCCGGTTAATGGCAAAGCCAAGAGATCCCGACTCCCCCGCAGCACAATGGGAAAAGGAAGCGGCGGCACGAGTCAAAGTGGAAAAACGTGCGGAAGCGATGGATCAATTGAGGGTTTGGGATGAGCAAAAGCAGGAAAAACGCCAGGCTAAGCTTGATAGCATGTTGCAACGTGGGATGCTTATGGAACCGATCGGATCGCTTCCTGGCAATTTAAACGTGATTCTTTCTTATGACGATACAGGGCTGAGAATTACAGACGCGCACAAGAAAAGCGACATTGCAGTTGTTGTCCCCTACAGCAAAATCACTTTCGTGCGGTATTACTCCACGACTGAAATAAAAAAGGAAATTGAATATCAACAAAAAAACAAGAGCGTCGTCGGGCGCGGAATCGGCGGCGGCATCTTATTCGGTCCTGTCGGCGCTATTGTCGGCGGCATGAGCGGTTTAGGAACAAAAACGAAAGTGAAGAAAACCAAGACAAAGATAACTGATTACTATTTCATTGTGAACTACCGACCGCAACCAGACCAAAATCCGCAGGTAATCGCCTTTGAGATGGACAAATCAATGTCCATGAAGAAATTCGAGGAAGAGCTTATGAACAAAGCGACCGCCGCCGGCGGGATACAAACCGTCACGACGTTATAAAAAGCTGATAGGCGTATATGATGGAAACCATCGAAGACAAATTACTGAATAAATCAATTGAAGCATTTATGCTTGCTGTCGAGTCATATAACAAGCCAACGATCCGATATCGTGTGGAGGGTTTCGCATTTTTTGTCTGTAACGCATGGGAATTAATGCTGAAATCCCATTTAATCAAAACGCAAGGCGAAGCGAGCATTTATTATAAGGACAATCCGGATCGAACACTCAACCTGGAGAATTGTATCCGGAAAGTTTTTACCAATAAAAAAGCTCCGCTGCGCATGAATCTCGAAAAGATCATAGAGCTGCGGAATATCAGTACGCATTTTGTAACGGAAGAATACGAGATGGTATATGTGCCGCTTTTCCAGTCTTGTGTTTTTAATTTTGTTGAAAAAATGCTTGCTTTCCACAACGTTGATATGACGCAATATATTCCGCAAAATTTCCTTACATTGACCGTGACCACTGTCCCGTTCGATGATGGCGTCATACGTGCAAAATATCCGCGGGAGATTGCTGAACGCCTATTGTCTGCTGAAGCGGAGATCACCAAATTAGTTTCCGCAAGCAACGCGGGGTTTGCTGTGACGGTCGAGCACCATTTCTATGTTACAAAGGACAAAAAAGAGGCCGACGCAATTGTCGGCATTGATAGGTCAGCTTCAGGCAGAGTACAGATAGTCAAGGAACTGAAAGATCCGAATATCACACACAACTATCCCGCGGGAAAGGCTATTAAAGAGATAGCCCGGAGACTCAAACACAACGGAATTGAGACTGCTTTTAACGGCTATCACTTCGACCTCTTCTGTAAATACTACGGAATTAAGGACAATGATCGCTTCTGCTACACTCATACGATCTATGCACAGCCAACGTACAGTTATTCTATTCAGGCGATAGATTTTATCGTCGGCGAATACTGCAAAGATCCGGATAATATTATTCAACACATGAAAGGATCCATTAAAAAAGCTGACCCCAGGGGCAAAGGAATTCTTGGTCCATGACCTACTCCCATTCGGGAACCCAGCCTGCGTCCTTCACAAGTCAGCTTGATACCATTATAGTAAAACAAATTTGCTGGGAAATCAATGGTAAAACGGAAACTTATTTAATATAATTTACGCCCGTTCCGGTTGCAGCCGGGCGGGCGCATAGGATGGGCGATCGCGTGACACAATACAACCCTTGATCCGTTTGTATTGTACCATGTCACCGCCCGAAATCACAAGAAAGGCGGTGTTTTTATATGACCAGCAAAACGACTCGTCACGCCGAATTCCGTACGAGCTTCCGGCATGAGGGGAAACGGTATTTCGTCGAGGCCGATACTGAAACCGAACTCGCCATCAAAAAGGAGCTGAAGAAATGGGCGCTCGAACACGGAGATCCGCAGATTAGCTCTCGTACGACTGTCACAGCCTGGGCCGATGAATACCTGCAGACCTGCCGGCGCGACTATATTTCTGACGCCTACTACCGCGGACTTGTTACGTTAAAGAATATTATCACGGAGGAAATCGGAAAAATGCCGCTGGGCGAAGTCAAACGGATCCACTGCGAGGGCATCATCGGGGCGATGGTGCGCAAGGGCCGGTCCCGGGAATATATCACGAAAGTCCGCGGGCTGATGGTTTCGATGTTCGACGCTGCGATCGACAACGAACTCATGATACGGAATCCGGCTGCACGGCTCCGAATCCCGACATCCGCAAAAGCGAAGCAGCGGCGCCGACCGGCAACGGAGACCGAAAAAGAAATCATACTCGCTGCGGCGCGGCGTCTCGGCGATCCGTATCTCGCATACGTTGAGCTGCTGCTGTACTTCGGGCTGCGGCCGTCAGAAGCGGCTCGCGTCCAAGGTACGGATTTCGACGTGAAGCGCCGACGGCTGCGCGTCCGCGGTACTAAATCTGAAAATGCGACCCGGGACGTCCCGATCCCCGAGAATATGATTACCCGTACAGCCGCGTGGCATGCCGAACCGTTTGTTTTAGTCCTCCGGAATAGAAAAGGATGCCTGGTGAATAAACAAGCACGTCTGCGGCTGTGGAGGGCCTTGCGGCGCGAAGTAAATATCAATGGTGGTTGCAAAGTATACAGGAATGAAGTAAAAGCGCCGTTTGCAATGCCGCCCGAGCTGACGGCTTATTGCCTCCGGCACTCCTACGCATCTGATCTGATCGCCTCCGGGATCCCGAAAGAGATCGTCTCTTTGCTTATGGGACACGCCGATGTCGACATGACGGATACCTATATCGATATGACCGAGGACGCGTTTAAGAGCGCATTGCACAAAATCGACAGGAAGAAGCAGCGGCGTCGAATCCTGCGTGTCCCCGGTGGGGATCCCCACCGAATACGGTGGGGAAGTGCTGAATAGTGAGGTATTTTAGAAACCCGAAAATCCAGTTTTCAAGGCATAAAAAACGCCGGGAGCCCTTGAAAACACGGTGTTTACGGGCTTCCGGCACCTGGAGCGGATGAAGGGAATCGGACCCTCATATCCAGCTTGGGAAGCTGGTGTTCTGCCACTGAACTACATCCGCAAAAGGCTGCGCGTTATAGCGCAAGCCTGATTAGTATATCAAAGTTTATATCAAAGTTCTACGCCGATTCC
>WRFF01000005.1 GCA_009778945.1 Clostridiales bacterium
CGACGCGCCCGAATCGGCCTTGCGGATATCGAGCGCGATCTGGTCAAAGCGGGAGATCAGGTCTTTGGCGGATCTGTACAGGATCTCTCCCGAAGGCGTGAGGCTGACGGACCGGGTCGTGCGCAGGAACAATTTCGTGTTAAGTTCCGCCTCCAATTCGGCGATATGATGGCTCAGCGCCGACTGCGTGATATACAACTGCTCAGACGCTTTCGTGAAATTTCGATGCTCGGCCACGGCTAAAAAAAATTTAAGCGACTTTGTGTCCATGCCATAAGAATAACGTCTTTCAGTGATTTTTTCAATCAAGTTATTTATAGAACAGATGTATTTTTCAATAAACTTCATGTGAAAATAAGAGTATCAAAAACCTGTGCGTTGCTCGCTGTTTATCGGCGGAAAGGAGAGGTAATGGATACTACACTTAGGGTATACCCGAAGTCGCGATGGTTCGTTCTGGCAACGATTTTCATCGGCTATATGGCGCTGGGTATGGCGATCGTCGCGTATTCGCCGATCGTGGGCGTTATTTCCGGAGAGTTCAAGATCACGCCGGGCGAGGTAAGCCTGCTGGCAATCGGTTCTTTTTCTATTGCCAGCGCCGCCGCCAGCGCTGTTTCCGGATTTCTTTTTGACAAAATAGGCTGGGTTATTCCTTTCGCGGCCGCAACTGTAATCATGGCGCTCGGGATATTTTTGACCCCGTATGTCACCTACTCCCTGACCGGTATCCTCGTAACGCGCATTCTGATCGGTATCGCAAGCGGCCCGATCACATCCTGTATCGCGAATATCGCCGCGGAGTGGTTTCCCGCGAAAGAACGCGGCACGTTCAACGGCGTCGTATCCATGGGGATCACGCTCGGCATGATGCTGACATTTAATATCGTTGGCGCCGGATTGGCCATGTACAAAGGCAACTGGCGTATGGCGGAATCCGGCCTGTTCTTCGGGCCTATTGCGGCGATCATCATCATGATCATTATGATATTTGTTATAAAGAAGACAAAGTCCGCCTTGCCGCCGATGGATACATACGGTGCGGATGAAGAGGTCGTAAAACATGATTATGCGTATGTCCTCAAACAGCCGGTCTACTATCTCATTCTGATCGGGATGGTCTGCTACGGCTGGGTGATGAACTCGTGGAACGATCTGATTCCGGGCTATCTGTCGATCCCCGCGCCGACCGGCATCGGGTTCGACTCGCAGACGGTAGGTACGCTGATGACCTATACGCAGATCGGCAGCCTCCTCGGCGGGTTCTGCGCAGGTTTCTTTATCGACAGGGTTCTCAAAGGCCGGGTCAGGCCGGTTTTGATTTTCGCGTATATCGTTATGGGCGTCTCGGTTTTGGCCGTCAAATTCCCGTTCGTATACCATGACACGCCGGCCCTCTTCCATGTATGCCTGTTCCTTGTAGGGTTCTGCATGATGACCATCATTCCGTCGCTCAGCAATTTCGTCGCGAGGACGTTCCCGGGCGCGATCGTTGGAAAAGTGTTCGCGACGACGTTCGGCGTCGCGCTCCTGATCGCCGCGGTTGGCGTGAATTTCGGAAGTACCATGCTGCTTGTAACGGGTACCTATCAGCTTCCGATTCTGATCATCGGTATCGTCGCGCTGGTTGGCATCATCCCCGCGCTCACGCTTTACAAGCCGAAGCGGTTCCTGCCGGAAGGCGCTACGAAAAAAGACATGCGCAGTATGTAATCGAATATGGCTTCAAAATTGTATGATTTTATTTTGTTAATTGTATTTGATAATATTTGATTGAATAAGGAAACGCTGATTAAAAAATGGCGGGTAGACGCCGGAGATTTAGTCAGCGTTTCCAACAGGGGAAACTGCTCGAAAAGGAGAGGCAATGAACGAACGTGAAAATATGCAGCTTGTGTGGGAACACAAAACGCCGGAATGGGTACCCATGCTCGGCACCGAAAGCCAGTTGATCCCCTTGCCGGAAATCAATGACCGCTCTTTGTTCGAAGACGGCACGGACTGGTTCGGCGTTAAATGGGAGCTCGATCCCAATCAGCCGCTGCTCATGACACATGTCGTGACCGGCCATCCTGTGTTCACGGATATTTCCAGGTGGCGGGAGTATCTGCATTTCCCCGCCGCATCGGAACTTCCGTGGGACGCGATGAAGGCGCGCACGGACATGATCTGGCATGACCGGGACGAGCGGATGGGTTATGTCGTCTGCGCGATCGGCGCTTTCGAACGGGTCAACGCGGTCATGGGTTTCGAGGACGGGCTGATGGCGCTGTACGACGACATCGGCGCCTACAAGGATCTCGTAAACGCGTACGCGGACTACCGCATTGACCAGTTCGGATACTATAAAAAATATCTCGCGCCCGATTTTCTCATGATGCATGACGACTGGGGCAACCAGAAGAATATGTTCCTTTCGCCGGAGCTGTGGCGCGAAATATTCAAGGAGCCGGAGCGGCGGATGGCCGCGGCCGCGCACGATCTGGGCATATACTATATGCATCATTCCTGCGGGTATATCGAACCCATTATCCCCGATCTGGTTGAGGTCGGCATTGATAGCTGGCATTCGGTCAGCCCCGTCAACAATCTCGCGAAGATCAAAGCGGAGTTCGGCGACCGGCTTATCTTTGCGGGCGGCGTCGATCCTCAGGTGACGGATCTGCCCGGCGTGCCGGAGGAAGAGATCCGCGCGGAGGTCCGCCGCGCGATCGATGTGCTCGGGAAGGGCGGCGGCTATCTCTGCGGTTCGGCCGTTATGCAGTCTACCGTGGCGGGCGTCGACGCGATCATCGAGGACGAAGGCAGAAAATACGGGCGGTATCCGACAAGTGCTGAAGATTTGATCAGCGCTTCCCAAAGGAGCGAGTCATGAGCACGATTCAACTGAAAAAATTCGAATATTATGAGCCGGACACCGTTTCGGAAGCGGCGGAATTGTTGAAAGAGTACGGCGGGAGCGCGCAGATCCAGGCCGGCGGCATCGATCTGATCCCGCGGCTGAGAAGCGGCTCGATAAAAGCCGACGCGCTTGTCAATATTTCAAACATACCCGGGCTTGAGGAAATCCGGTATACGGAAGGCGAAGGCTACCGTTTTGGCGCGATGACGAGGCTGCGCACTCTCGACTTTTGCCCGGTGCTGAAAGCCAAATATCCCGCCGTCCAGGCGGCGATCCATCAGATCACTTCCGTGCAGTCCAAATATATGGGCACCGCGGTCGGCAACCTCTGTCTGGCGACGCCCGCTTCCGATGTCGCGCCGGCTCTCATGGCGTACGACGCGGAGCTGACCATCGCCGGTACGGGCGGGGAACGGAAGCAGAAGCTCTGCGATTTTTATTTAGATTATCGGAAGACCAGCCTCGCGCAAGACGAGTTTGTGACGGGCGTTTTCATCCCGGAGCCCGCGGCGAACGCCGGTGACGCCTTTTTCAACCGGGTACGTACGCACGCCGATATCGCCAAGATCACCGTTGCGGCGGTGGTCACGGAGAAAGACGGCGTCTGCACGGACGCAAAGATTGCGGTCGGCGCCGCCGCCCCGACAGTCATCCGGATTGCGAAAGCCGAGGACCTGCTAAAGGGTCAAAAGATCGGCGACGATTTGTTTATGGCGGCTGCAGAAGAGGCGGAAAGAGCGGTGGCGCCCATATCGGATTTCCGTTCGACGGCGGAATACCGGCGGGAGATGACGAGGATGCTGACGTACAGGGCGCTTCAGGAAGCGTTTGAAAGAGCGGAAAGGAGCGAGAGATGACAAAATTTGAAAAAAGCAGCCTGCTCCTTATGTTGAAGGTAAACGGCGAGGAGATGCAGGCATTGCTTGAAGGGCCGCATGTGACGCTTGCGGATGTGCTGCGGAACAAACTCGGGCTGACCGGCACAAAGGAAGCGTGCCGCTGCGGCGAATGCGGCTCTTGTACCGTTTTGGTCGACGGGACCCCGATGCTTTCGTGCTCGGTGCTCGCGGTGGCGGTCCGCGGCAAAGAGATCACGACTATCGAAGGGCTCGCCAAAGGCGGCGAACTGCATCCGATCCAGCAGGCGTTCATCGACAGCGGCGCGATCCAGTGCGGGTTCTGTTCGCCCGGCATGATCCTGATGGCCAAAGCGCTTTTGGAGGAAAACCCGGATCCCACGGAACTTGAGATCAAGGAGCATATCGGCGGCAATCTGTGCCGCTGCACCGGTTATATAAAAATCATCGAAGCCATCCAGTTGGCAGCGAAGCGAATGGGAAAGGGGGCAGCGTGATGTCCGCCACATATTCCTGGAAATCGGAGGACGCCCGGAAAGAGGAAGAAGCATACCGTTATGTCGGCAAAAGCGTCCCCTATAAAGACGCCCGGTCGAAGGCGACCGGCGCGGCGAAATACAGCGTCGATATCCAGCGCCCGGGCGCTTACCTCGGAAAGGTGTTGGAGTGCCCGCATACCCATGCGAGGGTCAGGAGCATCGACGTTTCGGAAGCGAGGAAGCTGCCCGGCGTGGCCGCGGTGATCACCGCGGACGACGTCCCGGACGTCAAGTACAATCCCGCCGGCCTTGAGTACGCCGCGCGCAACGCCAAAGCCGCCGCCGAGGACAGCGTGAACGACATGACGGCTGTGCCGCGCAAGAGCCACTACAAGGGCGAAGCGGTAGCGTTGGTGGCCGCGAGAGACGAGGAGACGGCGCTGAAAGCGCTGGAACTGATTAAAGTCGATTATGAGGTGCTGCCTTTTACGCTCGATACGGCCAGCGCGATGCGGGAGGGAGCGCCGCTGGTCCACGAGGAAGCGGGCAGCAACCTCTCCATGATTTTCGACTCGTTTCCCGGGAACAGAGGCGACGCGGACGCCGCGTTTGCGCAGGCGGATTTCACCGTGGAAGGCGACTTGCTTTCTTCCCGGCAGCATACGATGGCGCTCGAGCCTCTGAGCTGCACGGCGGAATTCGATTCCGAAGGGAATCTCACCGTATGGGTGGCGCATCAGCGTCCTTTCATTTTGCGCCGGATGGTGGCGGGGCTCGCAGGACTGCCGGAAGCAAAGGTCAACGTGGTTTGCGAACACGCCGGAGGTTTTTTCGGCGAGGCCAATTATGTGATCGTTCCGTTTGCCGTATTCCTTGCGAAAGAAGCGAACAAGCCCGTCCGCATCGAGTTCAGCCGCGAGGAGCTGACCCGCCATGTCCCCTGCCGCGAGATCTATCAGATGCATGGGAAACTCGGCTTCACGGCGGAAGGGCGGCTGATTGCCGCGACCGAAGACATGGTCGTGGACAGCGGGGCGTATTTCAACCGAAGCTGCAATACGCTGACGCCCGCAATGGGCTCTTTCTCCGGGCAGTACGCCCTGCCTGTTTTTCGCGGCGTGGGAAAGATCGTATATACGAATACGCCGGGGACCAGCGGCATCCGGGGATACGGCCCGCCGGCCGGCATGGCGCTTTTGTCCCATCTGATGGATCTGGGCGCGGAAAAGCTCGGGATGGACCGAGTGGAATTCCGCATACAGAATTACAGATTCAACTCGGCAAACGCGTCTCTCGAAAAGAAAGGCCCGGACGAACACGAGGGGTCGACGCCCGCGACGATGGGCCTCGGTCTGGAGACGCAGGAATCCGTTATGCGGGTCGCCGCGAAGCAGTTCGGCTGGGCGGAGAAGAGCCGCCGTCCCAGGGCCGACGGGAAATGGCGGTATGGTATCGGCGTCTGCGATTACACGGACGTCAGCGGCCCGCAGCCGCACGAGATGAACGACCGCCAGTGCGTCATGACGCTGGAGGAAGACGGCTCGGTCACCGTCAGCGTGAATTACGCGGACGGCGGGCAAAACCTGCTGGGCGCGGGCGCGCAAATCGCCGCGGAAGCTTCCGGGCTTCATTATGAGGATTTCCGTTTCCTCCACGCGCAGACGACCGGCACGCTTTACGACATCGGGCTCGGTGGCAATTCCGGCAATTTCGGCATGGGCAATTTGCTCGCGGTCGCCGGAAAGATGCTGAAGGAGGAAATTCTGAAAAAGGCCGCCTCGTTCATGGACGCGGAATCGGATGGCCTGGATATTAAAGACGGGGTTATTTTTTCAAAGGCCGATCCCCAAAACACCATGCCGGTCAAAAAACTTGCGTATGATTCCATAGTCGTCCAGCAGGGCGCGAGCGAGCATATCTCCGTTACCGCCCGTTACAGCGCGTTCTACAGCCCGATGGCGGTCGGCGTAGTCATGGCCGACGTCCGGATCGACACCGAGACCGGCGATATCTTCGTCGATAAACTGCAGATTTGCCATGATTGCGGGATCGCGATCAACCCGATGGGCGTCGCGGGCCAGTTGCAGGGCGGCGGCGTTATGGGGTACGGCTACGCGCTGTTTGAGGATCTGTCGCTCGGCGAAGACGGAAGCGTCCGCGGCGGCAACTACAATACCTACAAGCTGGCGTCCGCTTTGGATATTCCCGATTTTGACGTAATTGTCTACGAAAACCCCTGTCCCTACGGGCCGTACGGCGCGAAGGGCGTCGGCCAGTCCGGCACGGTCGGTATCAGCGGCGCGATAGCGGGCGCCATCTATGACGCGACAGGCGTTTGGATGGAGACCATGCCGTTCACGCCGGAAAAGCTGCTCGCGGCGATGAGGACGCGGACGATGAAAGAATAGGTATTTCTTCACTTTACGCCTGTCTGCCCAAACGTTCTTCGCAAAACCGACGCAGTTCGGGGATGAGAATTCGTTTAAAGGGGAATCATGCCGACGAAGCGTGATATGATAGGTATTATGAAAAATATTCAATACGACATCAAGGATATCGCGCTGGCGCCGGAAGGCGAGCGCAAAATCGCGTGGGTGCGCGAAGCCATGCCGCTCTTGCGGCAGATAGAGGAATGGTGCGCGGCGCTGCCCGCGGACCAAAAGCCGTTCGCCGGCGTGAGGATCAGCCTCTCCGTTCATATGGAAGCCAAGACGGCCTATCTCACGCGGGTGCTGACGCACGCGGGCGCGGCGGTGTGCGCGATGGGCTGCAACGTGCTTTCGACGCAGGACGACGTGGCGGCGGCCCTTGCGGCGGGGCGCCCGGACGAAGCGGAGGCGGGCGACCGGGGCGGCCCCGCGGTTCGCGGCGTTCCGGTATTCGCGGTCCACGGCGAGAGCGAAGAGAGTTATTGGAGCCACGCGGAAGACTGCCTCGCGCACAAGCCGAACCTTCTCATTGACGACGGCGGCGACCTGGTGCACCTGCTCCATACGAAGCGCCCCGACCTTGCGGCAGAGATGTGGGGCGGCTGCGAGGAGACGACGACGGGCGTCATCCGGCTGAAGGCGTTGGCGCGCGAGGGGCGGCTCAGGTTTCCGATGATCGCCGTCAATGACGCGCGCTGCAAGCATCTGTTTGACAACCGCTACGGCACCGGGCAGAGCGTCTGGGACAGCGTGCTCCGCAACACCAATCTGATCATTGCGTCCAAGACCGTCGTGGTCGCCGGCTACGGCTGGTGCGGGCGCGGTATCGCAATGCGTGCGGCGGGGCTCGGGGCGCAGGTGATCGTAACCGAAATTGACCCGGTGAAGGCGATGGAAGCGCGCATGGACGGTTATTCGGTCATGACGATGTTCGAGGCCGCTCCGCACGGCGATATCTTCCTGACGGCGACGGGCTGCAAGGATGTCATCACGACGGCGCATATGGCGCTGATGCGGGACGGCGCGATCCTCGGGAACGCAGGGCATTTTAACGTGGAAATCGACATAGCGGGACTGTCAGCCTCTGCAGTTGACAGAGGGTCCGCGCGCAACAATATCGAGACTTGGACGCTTCCGGGCGGAAAGCGCGTGCATGTGATCGCGGAGGGGAAGCTCCTGAATATCGCAGCGGCCGACGGGCACCCGGCGGAGATCATGGATCTGAGTTTTGCGGTGCAATTTCATTCGGCGTTGTATATGAGGAAACGCTACGCGCTGCTTGCGCCGGGCGTCTACGATGTTTCGGAGGAGATCGACGGGATCGTTTCCCGCGCGCGCCTCGCGGCCTGGGGCATAGAGATCGACGAACTTACGGAAGCGCAGAAAGCGTATCTGGAAAGCTGGGAAGCGTAAACGGTCGGGAAATACCGAAAACTTTGGAAGCGTGAACAATCAGAAAATAACAGAAGAATTAGCGAAAGCTGTTGTCGGATACCGGCGCGGCCTGCACCGCATTCCGGAGCTCGACCGCGACCTGCCGGAGACCCGCGCGTATCTCATGGGTGTCCTCGGACCGCTTGGCTGTGAGATACGGGATCACGGCGGCGCCGGGTTCACGGCGTTCTTCTCCTGCGGCACAGGCGGCGCGGTTCCGGCGCGGGGAACGATCGCTTTCCGCGCGGATATGGATGCGCTGCCGATCGAAGAGGCTGCGGACGGAGAGGCTGCGGCGCTTGGGTTCCGGAGTGCGCACGGCGGGAAGATGCACGCCTGCGGGCACGACGGCCATATGGCGGTTTTGCTCGGGCTTGCGCGGTGGATCGCGCAGAACCGTGCGTCGCTTGAGCGGGATGTCCTGCTGATTTTCCAGGCGTCCGAAGAGACGACGGGCGGCGCGCGTGAAATCTGCGAAAGCGGCGCGTTGCGGGACCGCGGCATCCGCTATGTCTACGGGATGCATCTCTGGCCGGGTTATGAGGTGGGAACGGTCGTCTGCCGCGCGAATGAATTCATGGCCGGAACGCATGTGATCACTGCGGAACTGGCGGGGCGTTCCGCGCATCTCGCCGAATACGAAAACGGCCTTGACGCGCTTGACGCCGGATGCCGGTTCGTTCTTCGAGTCTACGCGGCGGCGGACGAACTCCCGAAAGACTCGTATCATATGCTGCGTTTCGGGCAGTTCCTCGCCGGGACCGCAAACAATATTGTCGCGGGTACCGGGTATATCACCGGTGCGGCCCGTACGTTTTCGGACGATGTCTTTGCGCTGCTTTGGGAAAAGATGGCGGAGATCGCCGTCGGGATTGAAACGGAAACGGGCGTACGGTTTTCCCTTGCGCATTCCGACGGGTACCCGCCCGTGATTAACCCGCCCGCGCTGTACGAAGGCGCAAAGCGCGCGCTGACCGCCGCAGGGTTTGTGTGGGAAGAGCTTGAGGCGCCTCTCTTCCAGGCGGAGGATTTTTCCTTTTATCAAAAGGAAGCGCCGGGGCTCTATCTGCATCTCGGCGCCGGCGCCGGCGCGCCCCTGCACACGCCGGATTTTTCGATAGACGAGCGTGCTCTCGAGGCGGGCCTGCGCGTCTTTCAGACGCTGCTTGCATAAAATCCACAGTATGCGTCGTTCGTCCGAAAATTATGGGAAACTATCTGGTTACTGGTTAGGTTAGGCCGCGTTTGACAATAAAAAGATAAAATTATGGCACAAAATTGCGGCTATGGACGAAATTATCGATAAAAAAGCCGCAAAACAAAGAAAAATTGCGAATTTAGCCATAAAAATCGTCCATAACCGCAATTTTATGCCATAATACAGCTCCTATGCTGTCAGGGGAACCGTTATCGCTCGTGCTGGTGAATTGTAGGATTGTCTGCATATAAACCGGCATAATATAAGCAGATAGAGTTTAAAACCATGCATATAATGCCATAAAAACAAACAGGAGAATAAGGAGGCAGATGAAGAATATCAAAGAAAGAGAAGAATTGGCGGCGCTGTTGTTTGCGGCGCCGCAGGGCGGGCCGGCAGCGGACGCGGCGTACTGGGAGGCGCATTATCCGGGGCGGGCGTTGCCGGGCGGCGCCGTTGTAACGCGTCTAGGCCCGAGCCCGACCGGCTTCGTGCATCTCGGAAATCTCTTCATGGCGACGATCAACCGCCGGCTTGCGCGGCAGTCGGGCGGCGTTTTTTATCTGCGTATCGAAGATACGGACCAAAAACGCGAAGTCGAAGGCGCCGTGCCGACGCTCATCGAATCGCTTGCGTATTTCGGCATTGATTTCGACGAAGGCGTACGCCTTGAAAACGGCGCGGCGGCGGAACACGGCTCTTACGGTCCGTACTTCCAATCCGCGCGCAGGGCGATCTATCACGCTTTCGCACGGAAGCTGCTCCTGGAGGGAAAAGCCTACCCCTGCTTCCTGACGGAAGAGGAGATCACACAGATCCGTGAAGAACAGGAGCGGAATAAAAGACTTCCGGGTATCTACGGAACCTATGCAAAATGGCGGAATGCGGAGTTTGAAGAGGTTGAAAAGCGCATACGAGCCGGCGAACCTTGGGTGTTACGGCTTGACGCGGACGCGGCCTGGGAAGCAGGGGAGACTGTCCCATTCACAGACGGCATTCGCGGCGGGATCACCTTCCCGCGCAACGTGCTCGACGTAGTGATCCTCAAGGCCGACGGGCTGCCGACCTATCATTTCGCGCACGCGGTGGACGACCATTTGATGGGTACCACGCAGGTTGTCCGCGGAGAGGAATGGCTCTCGTCCGTCCCGATCCACCTGATGCTGTTTGCGGCGCTCGGCTTCGCGGCGCCGGCTTATTGCCATACGGCGCTGCTGATGAAGATCGACGAAGAGACCGGTGTCAAGCGCAAACTCAGCAAGCGTTCCGACCCGGAACTCGCGCTCTCCTATTATATTTCCGAGGGCTACCACCCGAAGGCGATGGAGGAATACCTGCTCACGGTGCTCAATTCGAATTATGAGGAATGGCGGCTTGCGAACCCCGGCGCGGACAATGAGGATTTCACCGTGACGACCGAGAAGATGGGCGTCTCGGGTATCCTCTTCGATCTGCAAAAACTCGAGGATGTGAGCCGCGATACCTTGCTGACCCTCCCCTCAAAGGAGCTTGCGGAGTTTATGATCGGTTGGGCGCGCGCGCGGGACGCGGAGGACGGCACAGAGATCGCGGACGTCTATACCGTGCAGCGGGACACGCTTGAAAAGGCGCTCGATGTCGGGCGCGGCGGCGAGAAGCCCCGCAAAGATCTCGCGTACGCGCGGCAGATCGCCGCGTTCATCGGTTATTTCTTCGACGAGTTTTTCCGGATGGAGGATCCGTTGCCCGAGAATATTCCGGAGGCCGAGGCGGAGGCGCTGCTAAAGGATTATCTCGCGTCGTACGATCACAGTGACGACCGCGATATGTGGTTCGAAAAGATCCGCGGGATTGCGGAGGCGCACGGATACGCGCCGAAACCGAAGGATTATAAGAAGGAGCCGGAGCGCTGGAAGGGCCACGTCGGGGATGTAAGCGCGGTCATCCGCCGCGCGCTGACGGGCCGCCTCAACGCGCCCGACATCTGGGAAATCCAACAGATCCTCGGGGAGCGCCGCGTGCGCGAAAGGCTTACCCCTCGTACCGCTTAAAGGCTATGACGCCGTTATGTCCGCCGAACCCGAAGCTGTTGGAGACGGTACAGCGGACGTCTACGTCACGCGCGCCGTCCGTCACGTAATCGAGGTCGAGACCGGGATCCGGCACCCTATACCCGATGGTCGGCGGCACTTTTCCGTCGCGGATCGCCATCACGCAGATAACGGCTTCAATGCCGCTTGCCGCGCCGAGCGCGTGCCCGAGCATCGACTTTGTGGCGCTGATCGGGACCTTATAGGCTGCGTCCCCGAAAACATCTTTGATCGCGCGCGTTTCCGTGACGTCGTTCAGCGGCGTGGACGTGCCGTGCGCGTTGATATAGGAGACGTCTTCCGGCACGATTCCCGCGGAATCCAGCGCCATGCGCATGGCGGCAGACGCGTATTCGCCGGTTTCGAGCGGCGCCGTGATATGAAAGCCGTCGCTGCTCGTGCCGTAACCCACGATTTCCGCAAAGATCTTCGCGCCGCGCGCCTTTGCATGTTCGAGCTCTTCAAGGATCAGCATCCCCGCGCCTTCCCCCATAACGAAGCCCGCGCGCTCCTTGTCAAACGGAATGGACGCCCGCTCCGGGTCGCCGGTCACGTTCATCGCCTTCATATTCGCGAAGCCCGCAAAGCAGACCGGCGCAAACGGGGCTTCCGCCGCGCCCGCTATAATTGCGTCCGCGTAACCATGCCGTATTGCGCGCCAGGCTTCGCCGATGCAGTTCGTTCCGCAGGAACAGGCTGTGACAACATCCATCGCGGTGCCGTGGATGCCGTATTTGATAGAGACGTTGCCCGAGAGGATATTGCCGATGATCATCGGGACGAGCAGGGCTGAGACATAACGCGCGCCTTTGTCACGGCAGACATCGATTTCGCCCTCCAGCGTGCGGATACCGCCGATGCCGGTGCCGAGATAGGCGCTGACGCGTTCGCCCGGGATATTTTCGCCCGGTGCGAGCCCGCTCATCGCGAAGGCCTCGTCCGCCGCGATCATGCCGAACTGCGTGAAGAGGTCAAGCCGCCTCGCCTCGCGGGCGTCCGGGTAGACCCAATCCTTGACTTCTGCGCCGAGCGTGACCTTTTGGTCGCTTGTATCCATACGGGTGATCTTTCCGATGCCGTTTTGGCCGGCCAGAAGATTCTTCCACGATTCCTCCGCCGTATGCCCCACCGGCGTGACCGCTCCGAATCCCGTGATTGCCACTCGTCTGAGTTCCATGATGCCCCTATCCTTTCCGCTGCAAACTACTGTTTGTTATTTATTATTTTACAATAATTTTCAGAAACGCGTTTCCTCAAATAATCATCCCGCCGTCCACGCAGATCACCTGGCCGGTGATGTACGAAGCGCGGTCCGATGCGAGAAAAACCGCGAGATTCGCGATATCCTCGGGCGTCCCGGGACGGCCGAGCGGGATGGCCGCGATGCTCGCTTCCCTCTGGCGATCGTTCAGCGCCTGCGTCATCGCGGTGTCGATAAAGCCCGGCGCGATGGCGTTGGCCGTGATGCCGCGCGAGCCGAGTTCCTTGGCCGTCGTGAGCGTAAGGCCGATGAGGCCGGCTTTGGAGGACGAATAATTCGCCTGTCCCGCGTTGCCCTTGACGCCGGCGACGGAACTCATATTGACGATGCCGCCGCGCTTCTGCTTCATCATAAGCGCGGATATCTCCTTCGTCATGAGGAAAGCGCCCGTGAGGTTGATGCGCAGGACGCGCTCGAAACTCTCCGGCGTCATGCGGAGCAGCAGCCCGTCGTCCGTGATGCCCGCGTTGTTCACAAGCACGTCGCAGCGTCCGAAGATATCCTTCATATGGATGGCCGCAACCTTCGCAAATTCCGGATCGCTCACGTCGCCTTTCAGCGCGAACGCCGCGTAGCTTCCGAGCGCCTTCAGTTCCTCCACTGTCTCCGCGGCCACCGCCTCGTCGCCGTAATCCGCGATCGCCACCTGTGCGCCCTCGCCCGCGAACGCAAGCGCAATCGATTTGCCGATGCCGCGGGAACCGCCCGTTATGAGCGCCCGTTTGTCTTTTAATAAATCACCCATTGTCACTTTTTTCCTCCTGTCTTTTTATTTCTTCAGCACGGTGACCGCTTCCATAAGGGATTCCGTGTCTTCGACCGAATACGCGGCGGCGTCCGAAAGCGTTTTTTTCACAAGGCCCGAAAGCGTTTTGCCCGGGCCGGCCTCCGCAAAAGCAGACACGCCCGCGGCCGCCATAGCTTCCACGCTTTTCCGCCACTGCACCGGGCTTTGAATCTGGCGCACCATGGTCTCCTTCAGCCGCTCCGGGGAAAAACTTCCGTCCGATTGTGCGGAAAGTTCGCTTCCGGTGACGTTCAAAAATACCGGCACCTGCGGCGCCGAGAGAGGAAGCTCCGTAAGCGCGGCTTCCAGCCCGCGTGCGGCGGGCGCCATAATCGGCGTATGGAAGGCGCCGCTGACGGGCAGCGGGACCGCTTTGACGCCAAGCGACCGATCTTTCTTCGCGGCGGCTGTGAAGCGCTCCACCGCAGACAGATCGCCCGCGATGACAGTCTGCGCGGGGCTGTTGAAATTGACGGCTTCCAGCACGTCGTCCCCGCGTACGCGGGAGACCAGGGAGACTACCGCGCCGGGATCTCCCATCGCGGCCGCCATTGCGCCTCTGGGACTTCCGTCCTTATACCGGCCCGCTTCCTTCATGAGGCGGCTGCGTGTCTTTACGAGAGAAAGTCCCGTTTCGAAGCCGCCGCTCCACAGAGGGCCGAACACGCCCGCTGCTGCGAACGCCGCATATTCGCCAAGGGAAAAGCCCGCGAAGGCGGCAAACGGCGCATCTTCCGCGTCCTTTCCGAGCGCTTCGCAAAGCGCAGCGAAACACGCCAGATCCACCGTATAGACGGCGGGCTGCGTCACTTCTGTTTCCTTCAAATGATCCGCATCCGAGTGGAAGCAGTCGTGGAGGGTCTCTTCGCCTGCCAGATCGAAAATCTTTCGCGCGGCTGCGCTTGCTTCATACAGCGCAAAGCCCATGCCGGGTTTCTGCGCGCCCTGGCCCGCGAAGAGTACTGCGACGTTTTTTTTCGTATTCATCGTTGTCCGCCTTTCCCGCGCCTGCGCTTAGTTTGCCGCAAAATACGCGCCGAGTGACGCGTAGGCCTCCCGCATTTCGCGCATAATCTCTTCCATGATCTCCGCCGCCGGCTGCTCCTTTGTCACAAGACCTGCGCTCTGGCCCGCCATCAGGGAGCCGAAATCCGTGTCCCCGTCTACAACGGCCTTGCGCAGTGTGCCGGCCATAAGATTCTCAAATTCTTCGGGATCGATTCCTTCCTTTTCGCGGGACAGGATCTCGCGCATCAGCTTGTTCTTCAGCACGCGCACGGGGTGGCCTGTCGAACGGCCCGTAACGACCGTATCCGTGTCGCTTGCCGCGAGCACCCGATCCTTATAGGATTGCGCGACCTGCGCTTCCGTCGCCGCAAGGAAACGCGTGCCGACCTGCAGGCCCTTCGCGCCGAGCAGGAAAGCCGCCGCCGCCTGTCTGCCGGTCGCTATGCCGCCTGCGGCGATGACGGGGATCTTTACCGCATCCGCCACCTGCGGCACGAGGTTCATTGTCGTGATCTCGCCGATATGGCCGCCCGCTTCGCAGCCTTCCGCAACGATTGCGTCCGCGCCCGCGCGTTCCATACGTTTTGCGAGCGCCGCTGAAGCCACGACCGGTATGACAATTACGCCGGCCTCTTTCAACGCCGGAATGTATTTGCCAGGATTGCCCGCACCCGTCGTGATTGCCGGGACTTTTTCGTCGATCACCAGTTGCATCAGATCGTCCGCAAGCGGATTCATCATCATGATATTCACGCCGAACGGGCGATCCGTCCGTTCGCGCACCGCTTGGACCTGGCCGCGCACAAAATCCGCATCCGCCGAACCCGACGCGATCAAACCGAGGCCGCCGCCCTTCGAGACCGCCGCCGCGAGATGGTACTCGGCCACCCAAGCCATGCCGCCCTGAATGATCGGGTAGCGGATACCGAGCAATTCCGTAATGTCTTTCATTTGTTTCAATTTCCTTCCTTTCGCACAGCCTCATTTTAGCAGATTTCTATGTGGCAGGCGCATAGGGCCTCATGTGACACGCGCATAGGGCCTTGTGAAATCTGTCCTCAATTTTCAACAGATGAAAGGAGAACGAAGGAAACCTGTGTGTGAAAATTATTAAAATTATTCGGGGAGACGGAGCGTGAATGTATTCAGTGCGTCGGCCTCGGCGGCCGTGGAACCGCCATTTTCCGGAGGAGCGATCCGCTCGGACGTCACGGCGATCGTCGCGCCGAGGCGGCTTGCGAGTTCCTTTGCGATGGACAAACCCAAGCCGTGGCCGCCCGTATCGCTGTTGCGTGAACGGTCTGTGCGGAAGAAGCGGTCGAAGATATGCGACCGGTCGTTCGGTTCGATATAAGCTCCGGTGTTGGTCACGACGACTTCCGCCGCCGCGGCCTGCCGTATGGCGCGCACGGTTACATGTCCGCCGGCCGGCGTGTATTTGACTGCGTTTTCCATAAGAATGGACAGGATCTGCGTGAGTTTTTCACGATCCGAATGTACGATAATTTCGGATTGGTTTTCCGAGCCAGGCAGGATCGGCGCCTCAAAGGCGAGTATGGCTCCCTTCTCAAAGAGGATTGCGCTGGCGCGTTCGGTCTCCTCTTCCGTAGCTTGCACAAGATCGAAAGAAACCCGCTCGATATGCGCATCTTCGGCGCGTGCGAGGTTCAAGAGGTTCTCGATCAGCCGTTCCATACGCGCCGCTTCATCTTCGATATTATGAAGCCACGGAGTCGGGTCTTCCGAGTATCTTGCGGCCTCGGCGTTCATTGTGATAACCGCAAGCGGAGTCTTCAGTTCGTGGGAGGCGTCGGCGACAAAGCGGTTCTGCCGTTTCATACCGGCCTCTGCCGGCAGAATCGCGCGGTTCGCGACTCTGGAACTGACAAAGACTGCCGCGCCGACGGCGCAGAGGGCGATAATGAAGAGCGAAAGCATCAAGCGCTGAAGGTAGAGCTGCACGTCGTTTACATCAAGAAATACGATGCTGCTGTTGTAGGGGGCGGAAACGGTCGGGCTGTGCGCCAACAGGCTGTACTGCCATATGCGTCCGCTGAGAAGCAGTTTTCCTTGCGCCGCGCCGCGCGTCAAAACGGTTTGGATGGCGGCCTGATATTGCGCCTGCGGGATTTCCACATGGGAAAAAACTGTCGCTTGATTGTTTTCAAAGATATTGACAACAAAAGATTTGGAATAATCCACGGAGATACTGGGTGCGCCGTTTATGGTCATGCCGCCGGGCTGCCCCGTTGCCGGCAGTACGGCTGCCGCCCCGTTATTTGCACCCGCCGCAGGGGCGCCTGCATTTGCTGCGGGATTTCCTGTGCTTGCCGCGGGATTTCCTGTGCTTGCCGTGGGATTTCCTGTGCTTGCCGTGGGAGGTACCGTAGCATCGCCGCCCTCCTGCTGCGCAAGCAGGATATTTTGCATAACGTCTCTCGGAATAGTGGCAATACGCATATCGATCTGATGCTGCTCCTGGTAATACACCGCGATGTAAATCGCACAGAGCGCGCCGGCCACCACGATTGAAAGGCTGATAACATTAACGAGCAAAAGCTGGTTTCGAAGTTTTCTCAGCATAGGTATGTGAAAAACGGGTGGATCAGGCTTCTTCGGCCATCAGCATATAGCCGACGCCGCGCAGGTTGTCGATGCGTACTTTCGAGCCGAGCCCCGCGAGCTTCTTGCGCAAAAATGTGATATATGCCTGCACATTTCCGTCTTCGGCGTCGCTGTCATAACCCCAGACTTTTTCGATAATCGCGTTTGAAGAGAGGCGGATATTTGTGTTTTCCAGCAAGTATTCCAAGAGATGCGATTCCTTCTGGGTCAGCGCGTAGGACTTCTCCCCGCAGCGCAGCGTAAACGCGAGCGGATTCAGTTCAATATCCTCGAACGCAAGCATGCCATCCGTGCGAAATTCGCCGCGCCTTCTTGTCACAGCTTTGATACGCGCGATAAGTTCTTCTGTTTTGAAGGGTTTCGGCAAATAATCATCCGCGCCGAGATCAAGGCCTCTCACGCGATCCGAAACCTCACCAAGCGCCGTGAGCAGGATGATCGGCGTATGAATATCCGCCGCACGCAATTCCTTGAGCACCGAAAGCCCATCCATACCGGGAAGCAGGATATCGAGCAAAATTACGTCATAAACCCCGGTCATCGCGTTGTCAAGCCCGTCTTCGCCGTTCATGCAGATATCCACATCGAATTTATTGCGCTTCAGGATCTGAGCGACCGCTTCCGCAAGGCGTTTTTCATCTTCCACGATCAGCAGTTTCATATGGCCACTTTATGCAATTCGCCTGAAACAGACCTGAAAGCAGGCTGAAGCCCGCCTTAGCGGATGAAATTTGTCCAGACTTTTTCTTCTGTCTCCGGCGGCTGGATGCCGGCGGCTTTTCCTGCTTCGATGCTTCGAATCAGCCAGGCGAGATTGCGGCCAAGCACACGCATAGCCTGCAAGCCCTCCAGATCTTGTTCCGCCTGCTCGGCACTCTGTCCGTGTATCATCGGCCAGTACGTGGAGGCCGCGATCGGCATCCCTGCGATCTGAAAATATTTGTTCAGCGCGTCGAGCGTAGCGGTGGTGCCGGCACGCCGCGCGGAGCAGACCGCCGCGCCGGGCTTTCCTTTCAAACAGGTGGATGCGAAGGAGACGCGGTCCATCACGGAGAGGACATGCCCGTTCGGCGATGCGTAATAGACAGGCGAGCCGAGGACGAGCCCGTCCGCCGTTTCGAGCTTTTCAAGGATTATATTCACTTCATCGTCGTCATGGATGCAGCGGTTTTTTCCGTCCATGCAGCCGAAACACGCCATGCAGCCGCGGACGGGTTCCGGTGAAATATGATAGATTTCCGTTTCGATCCCCGATTCCTCGATGCCGTCCGCTACGGCGCGCAGCGCCGTATACGTGCTGCCTTTCTCATGCGGGCTTCCGTTCAAAAGCAGTACCTTCATTTTGTCTTCCTTTCCGAAAAACCGTTCTTTTCATCAATGGCTTTCTGTCTGATCAGCATTCAATGTCCTGCAGGCGTTTCGCAACTTCAAGCAGGAAAGTTTCGGTGTCGACCTGCTTCTTTTGTGCGAGCGTCGAGAGCGTGTAGAGATCACCTGTCATCACGCCGTCCGCGATCGTCTTCAGCGTCGCGAGCTCAAGCGTTTCCGCAAACGCGCAGAGACGCGCCAGCCCGTCGAGTTCCCCGCGTTTCTTCAGCGCGCCCGACCAGGCAAAGATCGTCGCGACCGAATTCGTCGAAGTTGTTTCGCCGTTCAAATATTTTTTATAATGTTGCTGCACGGTACCGTGTGCGGCTTCGTATTCATAGGCCCCCTGCGGGGAGACGAGTACGGAGGTCATCATCGCGAGCGAGCCGTACGCCGTCGCGATCATATCACTCATCACATCGCCGTCGTAGTTCTTGCAGGCCCAGACAAAGCCGCCTTCCGAGCGGATGACGCGCGCGATGACGTCGTCGATCAGCGAATAAAAATATGTGGTGCCGGCGTCTTCAAACGCAGCCTTATAATCCTTTTCATAGACGGACTGAAAGATGTCACGGAACCGGCGGTCATAGATCTTGCTGATCGTATCTTTTGCGCCAAACCACAGATCCTGTTTGGTATCCAGGGCATATTTCATGCAGGCGCGCGCAAAACTTTCAATACTCGTGTCCGTGTTGTGCATACCTTCCACTACGCCTGTGGAAGGCGCGTCCGGCGCGCCGAAATCGAAGATGAGCAGATTATCTTCGGTGCCGTCCGTCTGTGTGCAGACAAGTTCCACACAGGATCCCGCCGCCGGGCCGTCGATGCTGAGTTCAATATCTTTATACACATCGCCGTACGCGTGACGCGCGATGGTGATAGGCCTTTTCCAGGTGGGGATATACGGCACAATGCCTTCGCAGAGGATCGGCGCGCGAAAAACCGTGCCGTCCAGGAGCGCGCGGATTGTGCCGTTCGGGCTCTTGTACATCTCCGTCAGCTTGTACTCGACGGCGCGCTCCTCGTTGGGCGTGATCGTTGCGCATTTGACGCCGACGCCGTATTGCTTGATCGCTTCCGCGGCTTCGATTGTCACGCGGTCACGCGTGCGCTCGCGCTCAGCGAGGCCAAGGTCATAATATTCCGTCCGAAGATCGACGAACGGCTCCAGGAGATACCGTTTCACCCACGCCCAGATGACGCGGGTCATCTCATCGCCGTCTATCTCCACAAGCGTGGTTTTCATCGTGATTTTTTCTGTCATATTGTTTCTTTAACATTCCTTTCCCTTGCAATTTTTACTTGGATAGTATACCATAGCAAAATCAACCTGAAGGGGTGCCTACTGGGCGGCGGTTCGTTCGTCCATGGCTGAGATGGCAGCGGAGCCGAAGACCTGGCCTGCACCGCGCCGAACCCTGGAACCTGACGCGGACAATACCGACGGAGGAAGAAGTCATGAACACCACGAAAAAGAACCGTTTGCCCATTATGCTCGAAGGCGCCGTCATCGCGGCGCTCGCGTTCGCACTCTCATTCATCCCGCTGCAGACGCCCACAGCGTCGCTCGATCTCTCGCTCGGCCTCATCCCCCTCAGCGTCTACGCCCTGCGGCGCGGCGCGGCGGCGGGCATGGCGGTGGGGCTTGTCTGGAGTCTTCTCTGGATGGTCCTCGGTCGGCCGAGCATCTATTATCCGATCCAGGCGGTGCTTGATTATCCCGTCGCCTTCGCGATGGGCGGCCTCGGCGGCATCTTTTCGCACCCTCTTCAGCGGTCGCTCGAGGCAAAGCACGGGAAACGCACGCTGCTTGCGGTCATCCTCGCCGTCGTCGTTTCCGTCTGCGTTCGCTGGTTCGTTCATTTCTGGTCCGGCGTGATCTTCTTCGCGGAGTATGCGCCGGCGGGCATGAGCCCCTACCTGTACTCGGGGAGTGTGAACGGCCTCTCCGCCGCCATGAATATCGCAATGCTCGTAATCATCCTGACCATCCTTGTCAAAAAAGCGCCGCAGCTGTTTGAAACCGGGGCGCGGAGGATATGATTGATGATACAGTCAAAAGAATAGCGAGAAACGCCGGCAGCATACAAAATCTTTTGTAAATCTTTTGTATTTATATTCCGATTATTTCCCGGATTCCGACTATTTCCAAAACCCTATACAAGGGAGTTTGCGCATGCTATACTTCCATGATTAGTTCGCTGAATTAATTAATTCGGTGAGGCAAGGAGGTAATTCATGATAACGAAATTACAGTATTTTTCCGACGGAAAATGGTTGGAATCCAAAACAGAAAAATTTATGGACGTCTACAATCCGAGTACAGGCGAGGTGCTCGCCCAAGCCCCGTGCTGTACAAAAGATGAAGTCGAAGCGGCCATCGAAGCGGCGGCGGCGGCATTCCCCGCCTGGTCGGCTACGCCGGTGATGAAGCGCGTGCAGATATTGTACAAGGTCAGAAGCCTGCTGGAAGAGCATATGGGTGAACTGACGGAGCTCGTGTGCCGGGAGAACGGCAAGGCCTGGGGTGACGCCGAGGGCGAAATACTCAAGGTACTAGAAGGCACAGAGCAGGCTATTTCCGCCCCGAACCTTATGCTGGGTGAAAGCCTGATGAATGCTTCCACAGGGGTAGATACCGTTTTGTACCGGGAACCGATCGGCGTGTTTGCCGGGATCGTCCCGTTCAATTTCCCCGCCATGATCCCGATGGGATGGATGTTCCCCATGTGCATGGCGACAGGGAATACGATGATTATCAAAGCGGCAAGCATGACCCCGATGTCCAGCCTGCGCATCGCGGAACTATATCAGGAAGCCGGACTGCCTTCCGGCGTACTGAATATCGTCACCTGTTCAAGGAACGAAGCGGAGTTATTCCTTTCCCATCCAAAGGTGAAAGGGATCAGCTTTGTCGGCTCGGCCTCGGTCGGCCTGCATGTTTATTCCACGGCGGCGGCGAACGGCAAACGGGTGCAGGCGCTTGCTGAAGCCAAGAACCACGCCCTTGTCCTTGAGGACGCCCCTATCGGCCGCACGGCTGCGGGCATTATCAACGCAACCTTCGGCTGCGCGGGGGAACGCTGCATGGCTATGCCTGTAATCGTCGTCCAAGAGAGCATCGCGGACGAGCTTGTGGCCGCCATTGCGGAGAAAGCCAGAGGGCTCAACATCTGCCCGGCCTATAATAAAGATTCGGACATGGGGCCTATCGTGACGTCCGAGCATCGCAATTTTGTAACCAGGTGGATTGAGAAAGGCGTAGAGGAAGGCGCAGAAGTCGTTTTGGACGGCAGGGGTTATGAAGTCCCCGGTTATGAAAAAGGATTTTTCCTCGGCCCCACGATATTGGATCATGTGACTCCCGATATGACGGTCGGCATAGAGGAAATCTTTGGACCGGTACTCTGCGTCAAGCGCGTGAAAGATTTTGAAGAAGGTATCACGCTGATGAACCAGAGCCGCCTCGCTAACGGCTCCATCATCTTTACTCAAAACGGTTACTACGCAAGGGAGTTCACGAGGCGCACCCACGGCGGCATGGTCGGCGTGAATGTCGGCATTCCGATACCGGTGGGGGTATTCCCGTTCTGCGGCCATAAGGGCAGTTTTTTCGGCGATCTTCACTGCCTCGGCAAGGACGGCCTACGCTTCTATACCGAAAGCAAAAGCGTTACTACCCGCTGGTTTGATGAAGAGGAAAAGAGACGTGAAAAGGTAGATTCCTGGGATGGGACGATTTAGTATCTGACAACCGGGATCGGATGGATAGAATTTTTATTACATAAATTTGTTGTTGAGCAACAGAGGGTCTATTCAAAACTTCGGACAGGATGTTAAGGTGGATCTGAAAGAGCGTCATCCTTCCGCTTTGTCTTTGATCGATTATATCAGATTAGGGTTTTTGATAAACTGGTACAATTGAAGAACGGGTAAAGCGCACGATGAGGCGGTGGAATATCAAGGATATTTCAGATATTTCAAAATAACCGTGCGGTTTTGTTTTAGAGTTGCGATATATGTAAACGGCGAATGTCTCAAATCTCTCAAAGACGCTTGACGTTTTCGAAAGATAATATTTTGCTCTTTCAGTTGCATTTTATGATAAGATAAAAATAAGAACTGCTCTTTTGGGGGAATGCGTATAGAGGCGCGTTCCCCATTTTTATTAAGCAATTTTAAATAATAGTTTATGAGAGGAACCGATGGAGAACAAAGAGATTTTCGAAAAAGCGTTTGGGCGAGAAGAGCGTTTTCAGCAGGACGCGGTGTTGCTTACAGAAATAGCGGGCAAACTTTCCGGCAGCGAAAGAGGGATCCTGTCCCTGTACGATTTCTACCAGGATGATAAAAATAGCATATGGAGCGAGATAGGTTGTTCGCCTCTGTCTGCCGAGAAATATGGAGAGGATGTATTTTTCGATTTTGGCGACAAAGGGCTTCAACTCGGGAAAGAGGATTTCTTCTTGTTCCTTTCGCTTGTTTCGGATATTTTCCTACCAATTCTCCCACTTGGCAGTGTGGTGGGCCTAAAGAAAGACGCGCTGAAAAAGATGGGTTTGCCGGATGACTATTCGCCCGATTTGGTGATTGTAGACCGGTACTTGGCCGTGCCGGACGCGGGGATATATTTTCCGTACAGCGGCGTGGTCTATCCGCTTGGAAGTTTCGGCACGGAGAGAAAGATCTATTTTGGCCCGCAGCTGATCGAAAAAGTGATATTTCCCGGCTACGCGGACAGGAGGGAAAAGCCTTTCCACGCGCTGATGAAAGAGGAATATATTCTGGAGAGAAGGCTTCACTCCATGAGTTTTGCGGGCGAGCAGGAAGGAGCAATATTGCAGAGTAAACTAAGGGAAGCTGCGGGAGGCGTTTGATATGGGTGAGATCAAATATACCTATGAAAAACTTTCTGACAGCGCGGCGACGATTTCAAGCGAAAGGGAGCAGATGCAAACATATGATCAGAAGTTCTTAGACGATCTTAAAACGGATATCAGCATGTTTCATTCGGGCTACGCGGATAAGATCGGTGATACGATCAGCAATATGAAAGATGTGGGCGCGGATGATCTGATTTATCAGCTTGACCAGTATTCCACTACGCTCAGCACAGCCGAGTCGTTGATGAAGGAA